>NZ_JASHKY010000003.1:200107-443067 GCF_030056935.1 Rhodococcus sp. IEGM 1302
GGCCCCGGGGGGGGGCCGCTCCCCCGGGGGGCGCCCTTCCCCCCCCGGGGGGCTTAAAACCCCCCCCCACAGCAGGGGGTCTAGGTCGCGTTGTGCGCGGGCTGGAAAGCTCCGGCTTCGGCAGCTTCCTCGGCGCGGATCACGTGGACCACGGCGTTGATCAGCGCCAGGTGTGTGAACGCCTGCGGGAAGTTACCCAGATGGCGACCGGTGTGCGCGTCGATCTCCTCCGCGTACAGCTTGAGCGGGCTCGCGAACCCGAGCAGACGCTCGCAGAGATGCTTTGCCCGATCCAGTTCGCCGATCTCGACGAGGGCGGAGACGAGCCAGAAGGAGCAGATGGTGAACGTGCCCTCTTCTCCGCTCAATCCGTCGTCGGTGGTGTCGACGCGATAGCGCAGGACCAACCCCTCTTCGGTGAGCTCGTCGGCGATCGCCAGCACCGTCGCCCGGATGCGCGGATCGTCGGCCGGCAGGAAGCGCAGCAGCGGTGCCAACAAGAGCGACGCGTCGAGTGAATCGTGGCCGTACCGCTGCGTCAGAACTCCGCGCGAGTCGACACCGTGCGCGAGGATGTCGGCCTTGATCTCGTCCGCGATGGCTGTCCATTGCTGTGCAAAGCTCTTCTCGCCCTGCATCTCTGCCAGCTTGGCGCCGCGATCGAGAGCGACCCAGCACATGATCTTCGACGACGTGAAGTGCTGCGGTTCACCGCGCACCTCCCAGATCCCGCGGTCGGGCTGGCGCCAATGCTTGATCGCTTCCTCGACCTGCTTCTTGAGCAGCGGCCACAACGCCTCGGGGACGCGCTCGCGGGTACGGATGTGGAGGTACACCGAGTCGAGCATGGTGCCCCAGATGTCGTGCTGCTGTTGATCGAACGCCCCGTTGCCGATACGCACCGGACGGGCGCCGTCGTAGCCGGACAGATGGTTGAGTTCGGATTCCTCGAGCGTGCGCTCGCCGCCGATGCCGTACATCACCTGCAAAGGATGCGGCTGACCGTTGTCCGAACTCGACACGTCGTAGATGAAGTTGAAGAAGTCGTTGGCCTCACGGTCCAACCCGAGCGTGTAGAGGCCCCACAGCGCGAAGGTGGAATCGCGAACCCACGCGTAGCGATAGTCCCAGTTGCGTTCTCCGCCTGGTGTTTCCGGTAGCGAGGTCGTCGAAGCCGCGAGTAGGGCTCCGGTCGGTGCGTAGGTGAGCCCCTTGAGTGTGAGCGCACTGCGCTGTAGGTATCCGCGCCACGGGTGATCGGGGAACTTGCCGATCGTCACCCACTCACGCCAGGACTTGGACGTCTGCCACATCTTGTCGGCGGCCTCGTCGAACGTCTGCGGCGCGGGAAGATCCGACCACGAGAGCGCGACGTACACGTTGTCGCCTTCGACCAGTCGCGTCCGCGCTCGTGCTTCACGACCTTCCAGACCCAGTCGTAGGTCGGTGGTCAAGCGCAGAGTGGGATGGTCTCCGGGCTTGGCGGAGCGACACGTTGCCGTTGCTTCCTCGTAGACCTTTCCGGTGTACTCCCAATTCGCCGTGCCACGGTGATAGTCGAACGCGGGCTCACAGCTCATCTCGAGTTCGACGGTGCCGCTGACGCATTTGACCGTACGGAGAAGGGTGTGTTCGGCATCCCAGTCGGTCGGTGTGCGCTTGTGCGTGTTCGATCGCTTGTCGACGTTGTGCCAGGGACCGAGAACCAGGGCGTCGCGGACGACGAGCCAGCCGGTCTCGGTCTGCCAGGTGGTCTCGAGAATGAGTCCACCCGGCAGATAGCGCCGAGCGGCCGGCACGTTCTGGCCGTAGGGGCCGATACGGAAATGGCCTGCGCTGCGGTCGAGGATGGCACCGAACACGCTGGGGGAGTCCGGGCGGGGAACGCACATCCACTCGACAGATCCGTTACGGGCAATCAGGCACGAGGTTTCGCAATCGGAAAGAAACGCATAGTCGTCGATCGGGGGAAAGTTGCTTCGATGGTGACCCGTGGAGGCGGGAGGAATCGTCTGCACCACTTCGTCGTCAGCACTCATTCGGCCATCATCCGGCCAGAATCGGCACACGTCCAATCCACACGCTGTCGGGACCGTATCGTCCGAAGGATAGGGTGTTGGCGTGGATCGGATTGCGGATTGGTGGGACAGCTTCGAGCTGTGGATGGCGGGGCTCCCGTTCATCCCGCAGGTCGCGTTGGTCCTGATCGTCGTCGTTCCGCTGTGCCGCCTGGTGGCCATCGGTCTGGATCGCGTGTTGGCCGCCGTTCTCGCTCTGCCGCTCTTCGGCTGGTTGCGTAGGAATTCTCGAGAAGTAGAGGAAAGCTGATGCCCCGCTCACGGGTCACTCTCGCCCTGATAGCCCTGATTCTCCTCGTGATCGTCGCGTGGCTTCTCACCCGTTAGTTCTCCCGATTAGAGCGGGCGCCGGTGCTCTGCTAAAGTCCACCGCGTGTCCGAAGCAACAGCTCCCGTAATCCGCCACCAGTTGGCGTTGATTGCTGTCGGCATGCTCGACGTCGCTGACGTCGCCTGTTGTTGATTTCCTGAGTTCGACCTCTCCGGTGGTGCTGCGCACCCCACTCGAACTTCTCTGCGCGTAACTCGCGCCCCCGATTCAGGGCTCATCGCCCGTCGGCTCTCCATGTCTGAACATCCCGATGGAATCAGCCCCAGAGGTCTCGGACTTGTCGTTTGACCAACCCTCGTTTGTCAGTCCTTTCAGGAAGGTATCTGCAATGAAACGCCGTTCCCGCACACTTCTCACTGCTATCGCGACCATGGGGGCCGTGGTACTCACAGCGTGCAGTGGTGGCTCGAGCGACACCGTGGGTGGTGACAGCGCCGCCAGCGACGGTAGCGCCGGCACGATCAACCTGTTCGCCTACGCCGTGCCGAAGCCTGGCTTCGACAAGCTCACCGCAGCCTTCCAGGCGACCGACGAGGGCAAGAACGTCAACTTCAATCCTTCCTACGGCGCCTCGGGCGACCAGTCGCGCAAGGTGAAGGACGGTGCCGAGGCAGACTTCGTCAACTTCTCCGTCGAGCCCGACATCACCCGTCTGGTCGATGCCGGTCTGGTAGATCAGAACTGGAACCAGGACGCCTACAACGGAATTCCGTTCGGATCGGTAGTCACCATCGTGACGCGTCCGGGCAACCCGAAGGGCATCAAGGACTGGGACGACCTGCTTCAGCCCGGCCTCGAGGTCGTCACGCCGAACCCGTTCAGCTCCGGCTCGGCCAAGTGGAACCTCTTGGCGCCGTACGCCGCCAAGAGCGACGGTGGCAAGAACCCGCAGGCGGGTCTCGACTACGTCACCGCCTTGGTCAACGACCACGTCAAGATCCAGCCCAAGTCGGGACGCGAGGCTTCGGAAGCCTTCCTGCAGGGTAGCGGTGACGTTCTGATCAGTTACGAGAACGAGGCACTGTTCATCGAAGGCAACGGCGACCCGGTCGAGCACGTCACCCCGCCCACGACCTTCAAGATCGAGAACCCCGTTGCCGTGATCTCGAACAGCAAGGTCCTCGACAAGGCGACCGCGTTCAAGGACTACCTGTACACGACCGAGGGTCAGACGCTCTGGGCCGAAGCAGGATTCCGTCCCGTGGATCCCGCCGTCGCTGCCAAGTTCACCGACAAGTTCCCCGAGCCGACCAAGCTGTGGACCATTGCAGACCTCGGCGGCTGGAAGGCCGTGGACAGTGCTCTGTTCACCAAGGACACCGGTTCGATCGCAGTGATCTACGACAACGCGACCAAGTAAGACTGACGTGACTGACACTATTGACCCCACCCCCGTGGCTCGTCGGCGAAAACTCGCGCGGGTCACGGGGAGTGTGGGGCCGCTCGGAATCGGAGTGGCCACCCTGTGGCTCTCCGTCATCGTTCTGCTTCCGCTCGCCGCGTTGACCGCCACCGCGTTCGACGAGGGGATCTCCGGATTCTGGGACGCCGTCACCGCACCCGTCGCCTTGGCGTCGTTGCGCGTGACGTTGTTGGTCTCGGTGATCGTGGCATTGATCAACGTCGTGATGGGCACGATCATCGCGTGGGTGCTGGTCCGGGACGACTTCCCGGGCAAGCGCATCGTCAACTCGATGATCGATCTGCCGTTCGCGCTACCGACCATCGTGGCATCGATCGTGCTGCTGTCCCTCTACGGCCCGCAGTCACCGATCGACATCCATCTCAATGCAACTCAGCCCGGACTGATCGTGGCATTGGCCTTCGTGACCTTGCCGTTCGTCGTCCGTTCCGTGCAGCCGGTGCTGATGGAGGTCGACCGCGAAGTCGAGGAAGCCGCTGCGTCGTTGGGAGCTTCCAACTGGACGATCTTTCGCTCGGTTGTTCTCCCGACGTTGGCGCCTGCCGTCATCTCCGGTGCGGGCCTCGCGTTCGCCAGAGCGATCGGTGAATACGGCTCGGTCGTTCTGATCGGCGGCAACATCCCACGCGTGACACAGATGACGTCGCAGTACATTCAGCAGCAGATCGAGATCGATCGTCCGACCAACGCCGCTGCCGTCTCGGTAGCGTTGCTGGCCATCGCATTCGTGACGCTGTTCGTCCTGCGAATCTTCGCCTCGCGGGGACAGCGACGTGAGGAGAGTTCCCGATGAACGTGTCCAGAGGATCGAAGATCGGTCTGCGGACCATCGCTCTCGTCTACCTGTTCGTGTTGCTGGTCGTGCCGATCGGTGTGATCCTGACGCGAACGTTCGAGAACGGAATCGGCCCGTTTCTCGAATCGATCACGACACCGGCAGCGATTTCCGCGCTGAATCTTTCGCTGATCATCGTGGCGATCGTGGTTCCGATCAACGTGGTGTTCGGTGTCGTCACGGCTCTGGCACTCGTGCGTGGGCGTTTCCCGGGCCGCGGAGTTCTGCAGTCGGTGGTCGACCTGCCCTTCGCGGTCTCGCCCGTCGTCGTCGGTGTGTCGTTGATTCTCCTGTGGGGTGCCAACGGTTGGTTCGGCGGCATCGAATCGTTGGGGTTCAAAGTCATCTTCGGGTTGCCAGGCATGGTGATCGCGACGATTTTCGTGACGCTGCCCTTCGTCGTCCGGGAAGTCGAACCCGTACTTCACGAGATCGGCGACGAGCAGGAACAAGCAGCCGCGACGCTCGGTGCCTCGGGCTGGCAGACGTTCTGGCGGATCACCTTGCCCGCGATCCGTTGGGGCCTGACGTACGGAATCGTGTTGACGGTGGCGCGTTCGCTCGGTGAATTCGGCGCAGTCATCATGGTCTCTTCCGGCTTCCCGGGGGTATCCCAGACACTGACATTGCTGGTGCACTCGCGATACATCGACGACCACAACACCTTTGGTGCGTATTCGGCGGCAACGCTGCTGATGGGCATCGCCATCATTGTCCTGTTGCTGATGACGCTGCTGGACCGTAAGAGGAGCACCACATGATCACAGTGACCGGGGCCCGCAAGAACTACGGTGATTTCGCGGCGCTCGACGACGTGACGGTCAACATTCCCTCGGGTTCGTTGACGGCATTGCTCGGGCCCAGTGGCTCGGGAAAGTCGACGTTGCTGCGTTCGATCGCAGGGCTCGAAGAACTCGATTCGGGAACCATCACCATCGCAGGCAAGGACGTCACCGGCGTCTCGCCGCAGAAGCGTGACATCGGTTTCGTGTTCCAGCACTACGCGGCGTTCAAGCACATGACCGTGCGGGACAACGTGGCGTTCGGGCTCAAGATCCGCAAGCGCCCGAAGCCGGAGATCGAGAAGAAGGTCAACGAACTACTGGGGATCGTCGGTCTCGACGGGTTTCAGCATCGGTACCCCGCGCAGCTCTCCGGCGGTCAGCGTCAGCGCATGGCGTTGGCGCGCGCTCTGGCTGTGGATCCACAGGTGCTCCTGCTCGACGAGCCCTTCGGCGCGCTCGACGCGAAGGTGCGTGCCGACCTGCGCACGTGGTTGCGTCGCCTGCACGACGAGGTGCACGTCACCACCGTCCTGGTCACCCACGACCAGGAAGAGGCTCTCGACGTCGCCGACCGCATCGCGGTGCTGAACAAGGGGCGGATCGAGCAGATCGGTGAACCTGCCGACCTGTACGACCGCCCGTCCAACGACTTCGTGATGTCCTTCCTCGGATCCGTCGCGAAGCTCAACGGGCAGTTGGTCCGTCCGCACGACATCCGCCTCGGCCGCGATCCGAGCATGGCTCTCGCGCAGGAATCCGGAACGGCCGAGTCGCTCGGCGTCACACGCGCAACAGTCGAGCGCGTCGTGTACCTCGGCTTCGAGGTTCGAGTGGACCTGCGCAACGAGGCAACCGGCGAGCTCTTCTCGGCTCAGGTCACGCGCGGTGACAGTGCAGCGCTGCACCTCGAGGCGGGGGAGACGGTGTACGCGCGTGCTACCCGGGTGCCGGATCTGCCGGAGACCCCGGTGTCGACGCCGGTGCAGGAGCCGGTCACGGTGAGCGTGGTCGGCCAGGTATGACCCGCTCGCCCTGTTCGACCTGTTGTACCCCCACTCCTGTTTGAGCGAACGGCACTTTCGGACTCCTGATGGCGCCGAAAGTGCCGTTCGCTCAGAGTTGGGGGTCGGGCAACAGCGAGACGAGTTCAGCCCTCTCGGCAGACGAGGACCGGGCATTGGGCGTGGTGGATGAGGCTCTGACTGGTCGATCCGACTATCGACGCCATGAACGGGCTGCGGCCGTGGCTACCGACGACTACGAGTTGCGCTTCCGCCGAGTGCTCGAGCAGTGCCTTCATCGGTCCGCTGCGCTGGACACTGCGGGTGACTTCGACATCGGGGTACTTCTCCGTCCAGCCGGCGAGGCACTCGGACAGCAGTGCATGCTCATGCTGTTCGTACGGTCCCCAGTCGACGAAGCGCCTGGCTTCGGAGTACCCGCCCAGCGAGGCGTGCTCGTTCCACGTGTGGACCGCAACCAAAGGTGCGCCGAGGAACGCGGCAAATTCGAAGGCATGCGCGACGGCGAGTTCGCTGAGCTTGCTCCCGTCGACGCCGACGACGATGGGCCTGGTGTCGGCCATCGCGTGATCACCCGTACCGCGGAATACGGCCACGGGACAGTGCGCGCGGTTGACCACCCGAATGGTGTCGGATCCGAGAAACACGGACTGCATTTCGCTGGTGCCGGCCTGACCCAGTGCAACGATGCGAGCCGACTTCGAGAGTTCGACGAGTGTGGTTGCGGGAGTACCGGTCACGAGGCCACGTTCGACGGTGACGTCGGTGTGATCATCGCGGATGGCGTCCTCGGCCTCGTCGAGCAGTTTTGCACCCTCGACGCGAAGGTGGTGGTCGAACATCTCTTCGTCGGTGACGTTTGTACCGCCACCGGACTCGGGTTGTCCTGGCAGCACGTGGGTCAGGCGAAGTGGTTCGTCGAATCTCTTTGCAGCCGAAGCTGCCCACCTCGCGGCGTTGACCGCGCTTGCCGAGCCGTCGATACCGGCCACGATTCCGTGTCGAACAGATGCACTGGTCATGGAAGTCTCCTCGCGTCGCCTCCTTACCAGTGTGTCCCTGCTCACCCCCGGTTCGCTACAAACCGGTCAGCTCCCGTGGTGCGAGAACGTCGGTGGGCACTGCCGCGCGAGATCGACGCGGGCGCAACGACAACAGAGCGGTGATGAATCCGTTACCGGACAGTGTCAGTTCCACGTTCTTCAACACGGTTCGGCGCATCAACGCGAGCAGGGCCGCGACGCCGGTGACGGCCATCCACATAGGCAGCGGGTACAGCGTCAGGCGTTCACCAAGGCCGAAAGTGAGGGTTCGTCCGAGAAGCAGTACGGCACCGACGATTCCGGTAGCCGCGCACAGCCCTGACCACACTGCGATCCATTTGCTGTGCTTCCAGAATTGAATTGCCATGAGGACGAGAACGGCATGACGTGCGACGAAGCCGGGAAGTACGGCGGTCCAATGAACGAAGGTCCCGTCGTTCGCCGGGAAGAGGCCGGTGGCCGCGGTGCTCAATGCAACGACGACGGCAAGACCGAGAATCCACTTCTTCGCACGACCGTCCGGAATGTACTTGTGCAGCAAGGCTGCACCGAGGATGGTGAGCGCACCGAGGATCATGAAGGCCGCGTTCATCACGTCGTGCATCGGCGAACACGAATCCACGCTGCATGTCGTCACGCCCAGCGAACTGATGGAGTCGCGCGCGAAGCTGTACGGCGTCTTCCATGCTCCGGCTGTGAAGATTTCGACAAGCAGGTAGAGCACCGACAGGACCCATGCGATGCCGGCTGTGCCGAGGCGAAGATTGTGAGTGATGGTGTTCCCTCTCGCGGCGCTCTGAGGGGATTGCACCCAAAGATCTGTTTCGCAGGCGAAGGAGGTACCTTCGCGAGCTGGACAGATCCAACACTACGGTAACAATCTGATAACGGCCTGTGAAACCGGATCAGGCGGAGCGGACCAGACGGTCGGGTAGTGCATCAGCGACTTGTCGGTAACGGTCGATCATCGTTTCGATCAGTAGAGAGTGCCCACCGATCGTGTCGGCGAAACGCGCGCGCGGACATGCAGTTGCTGCGGCAGCGCTGAGTCGATCGGTCAGTAGGCCGGGAGCCAAGAACCACGGTGCGACGACAACACGTTCGGCGCCGTCCTGCTCGAGTGCGGAGATCGCCTGGGCAACTGTCGGTTCCGCGGATGTCGCGAAACAGATTCGAACGCCCGACCAGTTGGTTCCGCCGAGGAGAGTGGACGCCAATTCTGCGGTCGCGGCATTGGCGCGCGCGTCGGACGAGCCGACTGCCGCAAGAGCGACACCGACCGACGGATCGTCCGGGCGGGCACCCGCTTCGAGAATTCGCTCGCGTACTGCCTCGATCAGCCGAGCATCGCGACCCAGCACGTCTGCTTGGAACACGGTCAACTGGGGGTGGCGTGTCGCGGCAGCGGCCAAGAGTCCGGGCAGATCTACCCGGGCGTGGAAGGCATTGCCCAGCAGCATCGGAACAACAACGGCGTGAGTGTGGCCGTCGTGTGCAACTCCGTCCAGGACCTGATCGATGGACGGTGCATTGAGGTCGAGGAACGCCAGCCGGACATCGAGGTCTGGCCGGACTTCACGAAGAGCTGCCACCGCAGCCGCGATCACCCGAGCAGAACGGGGGTCACGGCTGCCGTGCGCAACAGCGATGAGCGGAACCATCGACTTAGACGCGCTCGCCCAATTCGACAGCGGAAATGACGTCGCCCACCAGGCCGGCTGCGAGAGTGTTTCCACCAGCGGGATCGATCAGCAGGAAGCTGCCGGTGTGGCGGTTGACGGCGTAGTCGTCAGCCACGATCGGCTCGGCCACCCGGATCGAGATCTTGCCGATCTCGTTGAGCTCGAGAGTGTCCGGGCCCTGATCCGTGGTGAGGTCCTGCTCGTTGAAGCGTTCCACCAAGCTGCCCACGATGGCCTGCGTCGTTCGCGTGCCGTGCTTGAGCAGCAGACGTGCACCGGGGCGCAGCGACTTCTCGGCCAGCCAGCAGACAGTGGCGTCGAATTCGCCGATCGGCTCGGGTGCGTCGGACGGCGATGCGATGGTGTCGCCGCGTGAGACGTCGACGTCGTCGGCCAGGATCAGCGTGACGCTGCGTCCGGCGTGGGCGACGTCCAGTTCGCCGTCGGCCGTGTCGATACGTGTGACGGTGGTGCGCGTACCCGAGGGCAGGATCACCACTTCGTCGCCGGGCACGACGGAACCGGCAGCGACCTGACCGGCGTAGCCGCGGTAGTCGAGGAACTCTGCGGTGCGGGGGCGGATCACGTACTGCACCGGGAAACGCAGACCGACGCGATGTGGCTCGGCGTCGACCGGAATCGACTCGAGGTGCTCGATCAGTGTGGGGCCGGTGTAGTACGGGGTCTTGTCGGAGCGGATGGCGACGTTGTCACCGTGCAGTGCCGACACCGGGATCTCGACGACGTCTTCGCTTGCCCAGCCAAGTGAGCTGGTGAGTTCGTTGAACTCGGCGGAGATCGAGGTGAAGACCTCTTCGGGGTTCTCGACGAGGTCGATCTTGTTCACGGCGAGAACGAGCTTCGGGACACCGAGCAACGCGAGAACCGCTGCGTGCCTGCGAGTCTGCGCGATGACGCCCTTGCGAGCATCGACCAGCAGGATCACGAGCTGAGCCGTCGAGGCACCGGAGACCGTGTTGCGGGTGTACTGCACGTGGCCCGGTGTATCGGCGAGCACGAAGGTGCGCTTGGGGGTCGCAAAGTAGCGGTACGCCACGTCGATGGTGATGCCCTGCTCACGCTCGGCGCGCAGTCCGTCCACCAGGAGCGAGAGGTCAGGGGTGTCGAGACCGCGGTCCACCGACGCACGGGTCACGGCGTCGATCTGGTCGGCGAGAACGGATTTCGTGTCGTACAACAGACGGCCCACGAGGGTGGACTTTCCGTCGTCGACGCTGCCGGCAGTTGCCAGTCTGAGCAGATCGCTCATCAGAAGTAGCCCTCTCGCTTGCGGTCTTCCATGGCCGCTTCGGAAACTCGGTCGTCGCCACGGGTCGCGCCGCGCTCGGTCAAACGTGATGCCGCAACCTCGGCCAGGATGGCCTCGTTGTCAGCGGCATCGGAGAGGACTGCGCCGGTGGTCGAACCGTCGCCGACGGTGCGGTAACGCACCGAAAGGGTCTGCAGCTCTTCGCCGTCAGCCGGTCCACCCCAGACGCCGGGCGTCATCCACATGCCGTCGCGCTGGTACACCGGACGCTGGTGGGCGTAGTAGATGCTGGCGAGTTCGACGTTGTCGCGGGCGATGTAACGCCAGATGTCCAGCTCGGTGAAGTTGCTGAGCGGGAAGACGCGCACCTGCTCGCCGGGGGAGTGGCGACCGTTGTACAGGTTCCACAGTTCCGGGCGCTGCTTCTTGGGGTCCCACTGACCGAAAGCGTTGCGCAGCGAGAAGATCCGCTCCTTGGCGCGGGCCCGCTCCTCGTCGCGGCGAGCGCCACCGAAGACGGCGTCGAAGCGGTTCTCGGAGATCGCGTCCAGCAACGGCACGGTCTGCAGAGGATTGCGGATACCGTCGGGACGCTCGGTGAGGCGGCCGTCCGCGATGTACTCCTCGACGCTGGCCACGTGCAGGCGCAGGTTGTACTTGGCCACCACGTGGTCGCGGAAGTCGAGGACTTCCTGCAGGTTGTGGCCGGTGTCGACATGCAGCAGGGTGAACGGCAACGGCGCAGGCCAGAATGCCTTGATCGCCAGGTGCAGCAGCACGGTGGAGTCCTTACCGCCCGAGAAGAGAATGACCGGGCGTTCGAACTCGCCGGCCACCTCTCGGAAGATGTGGATCGCTTCGGACTCGAGGGCATCGAGAGTATCGAACTGTGTGCCGTCGAGCTGAGGCCGCGAAGGTGTCAAGTCAACTGTCATGATGCGTGCAACCCGCATTCTGTCTTGGAGGCACCGGCCCAACGACCGCTACGCGGATCGCTGCCGGGGGCTGGCTTGCTGGTGCAGGGTGCGCAGCCGATGGACGGATATCCCTCGTCGACAAGGGGATTGACGAGGATGGAATTGGTATCGATGTAGTTCTGCATCTCCTCGTCCGACCAGGGAGCGATCGGGTTGATCTTCACGAGTCCGAAGGCTTCGTCGAAGGAGATCAGGGGAGCGTTGGCGCGGGTGGGCGCTTCGACGCGGCGGATGCCGGTCACCCACGCGCTGTACCCGGACAGTGTCTGCTTGAGCGGCGCGACTTTGCGTAGTGCGCAGCAGCGGTTGGGATCACGGGCGAACAGATCCTTGCCCTCGGCGACATCCTGCTCGGCGACGCTTGCCAGCGCACGAGCGTTGATGACGTTGACGCCGTACACCTGCTCGACCGCGTCACGCGTGCCGATGGTTTCGGGGAAGTGGTAGCCGGTGTCGAGGAAGAGTACGTCGACGCCCGGATGCACCTGTGCGGCAAGGTGAACCAACACCCCGTCCTGCATGTTCGACGCCACGATGTACGAGTCACCGAACGTGTCCTCGGTCCACTGCAACAGTTCCTGTGCGCTGGCTCCGTCGAGTTCTATTGCACCGCGCTCGGCGATGGACCGAAGCTCGTCGGCAGTTGCTCGCGAAATGTCCACTGTCATCGCAAATCTCCTTCGTCTGCGCGCACTGCCCATTCGGCGAACCGTTCACCTTCGTTGCGGTTCTTGACGAACTGACGTACGACGCGGTCGATGTAGTCACCCATCTCGACGCTGGTGACCTTGTGCTGGCGCAGCTTGCGTCCGAAGGCGCTGTCGAATCCGAGGCTGCCTCCCAGGTGAACCTGGAAACCCTCGACTTGATTCCCCTCACCGTCGTCGACGAGCTGGCCCTTGAAGCCGATGTCGGCGATCTGCGAGCGAGCGCAGGAGTTGGGGCAACCGTTGATGTTGATGGTGATCGGCACGTCGAGCTGGCTGTTGATGTCGGCAAGACGCTGTTCGAGTTCGGGCACGAGCACCTGCGAACGCTTGCGGGTCTCGGCGAACGAGAGCTTGCAGAACTCGATGCCGGAGCAGGCCATCAGGTTCTTGCGCCAGTGCGACGGACGGGCGGGAAGACCCAGCGCGTCGAGATCGGCGATGAGCGGCTCGAGCGTCTCGTCGGCGACGTCGAGGATGATCAGCTTCTGGTACGGAGTGAAGCGGATCCGGTCGCTGCCGGCCTTCTCGGCGGCGTCGGCGACCTGAGCCAGGATGTCTCCCGAGACGCGGCCGGCGATCGGAGCGAAACCGACTGCGTTGTGGCCGTTGCGGGTCTTCTGGATACCGACGTGATCGATCGGGCGCTTGGGCTTCTCGGGCGCGGGGCCGTCGATGAGCGGACGCTTCAGGTACTCGGTCTCGAGAACCTCGCGGAACTTCTCGATACCCCAGTCCTTGACGAGGAACTTGAGCCTGGCCTTCGCGCGCAGACGGCGGTAGCCGTAGTCACGGAAGATCGAGACGACGCCCTCCCAGACATCGGGGACCTCGTCGAGCGGAATCCAGGCGCCGACGCGCTGCGCCAGCATCGGGTTGGTGGACAGTCCGCCGCCGACCCAGAGGTCGAGGCCCGGGCCGTGCTCGGGGTGGTTCACGCCGATGAAGGCGATGTCGTTGATCTCGTGAACAACATCCTGCTGACCGGAGATAGCGGTCTTGAACTTGCGCGGCAGGTTGGAGTACTTGGGGTCGCCGATGTAGCGGCGCACGATCTCGTCGATCGCCGGGGTGGGATCGAGGACCTCGTCGAGCGATTCGCCGGCCAGGGGAGAACCGAGGACGACGCGAGGGCAGTCACCGCACGCTTCGGTGGTCTTGAGCCCGACGGCTTCGAGGCGCTTCCAGATCTCCGGGACGTTCTCGACTTCGATCCAGTGGAACTGAACGTTCTCACGGTCCGACAGGTCGGCGGTGTTCCGGCCGAATTCCTTCGAGATACCGGCGATGGTGCGCAGCTGCTCGACGTTCAGAGCGCCGGCGTCGCAACGCACGCGCATCATGAAGTACTTGGCCTCGAGCAGGTCGATGTTCTCGTCGCCGGTGAAGGTGCCGTCGTAGCCTTCTTCGCGCTGGGTGTAGAGACCCCACCAGCGGAAGCGGCCGCGAAGGTCGCCCTTGTCGATGCTGTCGAAGCCCTGCTTGGAGTAGATGTTCTCGATGCGGGCCCGAACGTTGAGCGGGTTGTCGTCCTTCTTGGCCTGCTCGTTGGCGTTGAGAGGCTCGCGGTAACCGAGGGCCCACTGACCTTCGGCGCGACGCTTGGCGGGACGCGCAGCGCGTGCAGGCCGGGCTTCGGCAGCTGCTGCCGAATCGGCGGGTGTGGCGGCGTCGGTGGTCGACGTCATCGATGAACTCCTGGATCTGGGCGGTTGATCGGCACGCGGCACGCACTATCGATGAACTGTGGCGGTGTCTGATCGGGACGCACCGGTCCGTGTCGGAAATCGAGGGGGCTGTCCTCGGTCTCGGAAAGCTCGCGGCCGGCAGGTGTGCTCACGAAAACGAACAGCTGGAGAAGCTGCGTCCCTGAAAAGGCATGTCTCTGCAGAGAGTGTTTCGGTGAAGCAGATGGAGATGAGCGGGAAAGGCTGGAAGATCAGTGAAAGATCAACAGCTACACAGGTGCAGACACGACGAGCTGCACACACGCTTGAAGTCGACATGGCGACGCGCCACAAGTCGCACTCCGAGTCCGGTCATGCGGTCCATTGTGCCACGTCAACTCGATAATTCCGACTCGGGCGCATATTTCCACGAAAAACGGGGGAAATATCGAGTTCAAGCCATACGCCGACCTGCATCGCAGGCTGAATAGGTGTGCGTTCCGGATGCTGGGACACTGGAGGTGTGAATGCCACCAGCACGACTCCCACTCGACAGAGCGAGGCGACGCCCTTCGCCTTGCCCGCGCGATCGCTCGAGGGTGTCGGGAAACGGCCGTTCGGGATCTACATCCACGTCCCGTTCTGTGCCACCAGGTGTGGGTACTGCGATTTCAACACCTACACGGCCGGTGAGCTCGGAACCTCGGCGTCGCCGCAGTCGTGGCTGGAGGGTCTGCGGCGCGAACTCGATCTCGCGGCCGAGATGACGGGCGCCCCGGCGGCGGAGACGGTGTTCGTGGGCGGTGGAACGCCGTCGCTGCTCGGTGGCGACGGATTGTCCGACGTGCTGTCGGCGGTGCGGAGCAGCTTCGGCTTGGCGTCCGGCGCCGAAGTGACCACGGAATCGAACCCCGAATCGACGTCGCCGGAGTTCTTCGGTGCTCTCCGCAGTGCGGGATTCACCCGGATTTCCCTCGGCATGCAGTCGGCCGCCCAGCACGTTCTGAAGATCCTCGACCGCACCCACACTCCCGGTCGCGCCGTCGCTGCCGCGAAAGAGGCTCGCGCAGCTGGTTTTTCGCACGTGAACTTGGATTTGATCTATGGAACGCCAGGGGAGCGCGATCAAGATCTGGACGCCTCTCTCGATGCGGTTCTCTCCGCCGATGTCGATCACGTCTCGGCCTACGCGTTGATCGTCGAGGACGGCACCGCCATGGCTCGCAAGGTCAGGCGCGGCGAGCTGCCCGCCCCGGACGACGACGTGCTGGCCTCGCGGTACGAACGAATCGATTCACGCCTGTCCGAGGCAGGCTTGCGGTGGTACGAGGTCTCCAACTGGGCAAAGGCGGAAACCGCGGACTCCGGTGACACCCGGTGTCGTCACAACCTCGGCTACTGGGACGGCGGTGACTGGTGGGGTGCCGGTCCGGGCGCGCACAGCCACGTCGGCGGAGTGCGGTGGTGGAACGTCAAGCACCCGGCGCGGTACGCGGAACAGTTGGCGCTCGGCGAACTTCCCGTCGGCGGCAGCGAAGAACTGACCGCCGAGGACGAACACATGGAGCGAGTCATGCTGACCGCACGGTTGCGTACGGGACTTCCGTTGTCGGAACTGTCTGCATCCGAACGTCTTTCGGCCGAACAGGTGGTAGTCGACGGGTTGGCCGTGATCGAGAACGATCACGTGGTTCTCACCGACCGTGGTCGCCTGCTCGCCGATGCGGTGATTCGCACGATCCTGACCTGACGCGCAACCATCCTTCGCCGCGTAATGTGGCCGTGGTGGCCATCATTCATCGTGCGCAGCTGAATCCGTCCAAGAACGACCTGCTCCGAGCGTGGGTGCCCAAGCAGCCGTGGCTCGGGTCGGTCGACTGTTCGACGCTCGAACGCGTCGACGCCTATCGTTTCGACGACCCGGACGGTGAGGTCGGAATCGAGACGCACCTGATGCGCTCTGCCGACGGTCGAATTCTTCAGGTCCCGCTCACTTATCGAGGTGCTCCGCTGGACGGGGCGGACGCCGCACTGATCGCGACCATGGATCATTCGGTACTGGGCGAGCGGTGGGTGTACGACGCATGCTGTGATCCGGTCTACGTCAGCGCGGTGGCGACCGCGATTCTGACCGGTGGGGCCGGAGTCGAACTGGTCTTCGCGGACACCGCCGATCGCATCCTCGTGACAGCTCACGTAGTTGGCAGCGGTACGGCCCGCGCTTCCGTACCGGCAGTCGAATCCGTGACCTGCTCGACAGTCGGCACCGACACGATCATCCGCGCGGGAGATCTGGAACTGACTGTGGCGAGAGTGATCGACGCAGATCGAGTCTCGGGCTCGGCGACGCTCACCGGAACCTGGCCGGGGCAAACGACACCTGCGTTGCTCGTGACTATCGCCTGAGCGTCAGCGGACTCCCTCGATGACACCGGGCATCGCGTCGAAGTCGAAGACACGCGCGTGCAGCACGACGCGGTTTCGCAGGGCCGAACGAACCGCTCGGTGCAGACCGTCCTCGAGGTAGAGAGTGCCGCGCCACTGCACTGCGTGCGGGAACAGATCGCCGTAGAAGGTCGAGTCCTCCGACAGCAGGCGATCGAGTTCGAGGACCTTCGTGGTGGTCACGATCTCGTCGAGTCGAACCTGACGTGGAGGGAACTTCGACCAGTCGCGTAGAGACAGTCCGTGATCGGGATACGGTTTGCCGTCCATCACGCCTTTGAAGATCATGTGCCGCCTTGTCCATGGTTGTGCGATCGACCTTTCGCCGATCTCACTCCACAGTAAGGGCAACAGCCGTCTCTGGCGCTCGGGCGATTAGACTGCCAGTGGAAACCGATGTGTAAATGTCGGTGTTCGTTCTTTTCAGGAAACGGAGGTGGCAACGATGTCGAGTACCGACGACAGGCGTTTCGAGGTCTTACGTGCAATCGTGGCCGATTACGTCTCCACCCAGGACCCGGTGGGATCCAAGGCACTGGTCGAGCGTCACAACCTCGGAGTGTCGAGCGCCACTGTGCGCAACGACATGGCATTCCTCGAGGCCGAGGGCTACATCGCCCAACCGCACACCAGTTCCGGCCGCGTCCCCACCGACAAGGGGTACCGCGAATTCGTCGATCGCATCGCCGACGTCAAGCCCATGTCCGGGCCCGAGCGTCGAGCGATCCTCGAGTTCTTGGAGTCGGGTGTCGATCTCGACGACGTTCTGCGCCGCGGTGTGCGACTGCTCGCGCAACTGACCCGTCAGGTCGCGGTTGTCCAGTACCCGTCGCTGTCCGCGTCGTCGGTTCGCCACCTCGAGGTGGTCGCGTTGACGCCGGCGCGCCTGCTTCTCGTTCTCATCACCGATTCCGGCCGCGTCGATCAGCGAATCGTCGAACTCGGAGACGTCCTCGAAGACGAAGACCTTTCCCGGTTGCGTACGCTTCTCGGCGGAGCACTGGAAGGCAAGCGCCTGGCCGCCGCGTCGATTGCCGTAGCGGAACTGGCCGACGAGTCTCCGGCCGACCTTCGCGACGCCGTGATCCGCTCGGCAACGGTTCTGGTCGAGACCCTGGTCGAACATCCGGAAGATCGTCTCGTTCTGGGCGGAACCTCGAATCTCACGCGCAACGCCGCCGATTTCTCCGGTCTGGCCGGCTTCCCCGGTTCGCTGCGCGCTGTGCTCGAAGCACTGGAAGAGCAGGTAGTGGTCCTCAAACTGCTCGCTGCGACGCAGAACTCCGGCACGGTCACCGTTCAGATCGGTGAAGAGACGCAGGTCGAACAGATGCGCGGAACCTCTGTGATTTCGACTGGCTACGGCGCGGCCGGTACCGTTTTCGGTGGTGTCGGTGTGCTCGGACCCACTCGGATGGACTATCCGGGAACAATTGCATCGGTTGCCGCCGTTGCCAGATACATCGGCGAAGTTCTCTCCGAGCGATGACGGACGTCGACATTCGTCGGCACGCCTCCTCGCGAGGACTGAGGAAAACCTAGAAGTAAGAGAAGGACGAGAGACTCAACGTGGCACGGGATTACTACGGATTGCTCGGCGTCGACAAGAACGCGACAGACCAGGAGCTCAAGCGCGCTTACCGCAAGCTGGCACGCGAACTGCACCCGGACGTCAACCCTGACGAGGCGGCGCAGGCCAAGTTCAAGGAGATCTCGACGGCCTACGAGGTCCTGACCGACCCGGAGAAGCGTCGCATCGTCGATCTCGGCGGAGACCCGCTCGAGTCCGGTGGTGGCGGCGGTGGTGGCTTCGGCGGCGGATTCGGTGGCGGCGGCCTCGGCGACGTCTTCGAAGCATTCTTCGGCGGCGGTGGCGGCGCAGGTCGTGGGCCGCGCGGTCGCGTTCAGCCCGGAGCCGACTCGTTGCTTCGCACCAAGCTGACCCTCGCAGAATGTGCGACGGGAGTCAGCAAGCACGTGACCGTCGAGACGGCCATTCTGTGCGACAGCTGCACCGGAGCCGGAACCAACGGCGACTCCAAGCCTGTCCGCTGTGAGACCTGCAACGGTGCCGGCGAAGTTCAGTCCATCCAGCGCTCGTTCCTCGGTCAGGTCATGACCTCGCGTCCCTGCCCGACGTGCCGCGGTGCCGGTGAGACCATCCCGGATCCCTGCCACAAGTGTGGCGGCGACGGCCGAGTTCGGGCCAAGCGTGACATCACCGTGAAGGTTCCCGCGGGCGTCGCCGGTGGCATGCGCATCCGTTTGACCGCGCAGGGTGAAGTGGGCCCGGGCGGCGGACACCCCGGCGACCTCTACGTCGAGATCGTCGAGCAGCAGCACGATGTCTTCGTTCGAGACGGTGAAGACCTGCACTGCACGATCCGCGTTCCGATGGTCGACGCAGCGCTCGGTACGACTGTCACCGTCGACACCATCATCGACGGCCCCAAGGAAATCACCATCGAGCCAGGCACCCAGCCCGGACACGTTGCTGTTCTTCGCGGTCATGGCATGCCGAAACTGCGGTCGGGAGTGCGCGGCGACGTGCACGCTCACCTCGAGGTGGTCATCCCGAGCCGTCTCGATCACAAGCAGTCCAAGCTGCTCAAGGAATTCAAGCTGCTCCGCGATCGTGACGAGGCCGAGGTTGTCTCGACGGCCTCGCAGAACAGCGGTGGATTGTTCTCGCGTCTTCGCGAAGCATTCAGCGGCCGCTGACGGTGGCCGCAACGGTCTTCTTTCTCGACCCGGTTCCCGGCGTCGGTGAAATCGCAGTTCTGGACGGACAGGAGGGTCGCCACGCGGCCACTGTCCGCCGGATCGGCGTCGGTGAGCGATTGGTGTTGGCCGACGGCCGTGGCCGGGTGGCCGACGCCGAGGTGACGAGCGTCGGCAAGGACCGCCTGGAACTGTTGGTCAGTGACGTTCAGGTTCTCGAGCAGCCCAAGCCGTTGGTGACCCTCGTTCAGGCACTTCCCAAGGCCGAGCGTTCCGAGTTGGCCGTCGAACTGGCGACCGAGGCGGGGATCGACGCGGTGATCCCGTGGCAGTCCTTGCGTTGTGTCGCCAAGTGGGAGGGCCCCAAGCTCGCCAAGGGCGTCGCACGCTGGCGAAGTGCGGCAGTGTCTGCGGCAAAGCAGTCCAGACGCGCGTTCGTCCCGGAAATTGCGGAACTGCACAAGACGCCGGCGGTGATCGCGTTGGTTCGTGACGCCGTTGCCCGTGGCGCTGTGGTTGCGGTGCTTCACGAATCGGCGACGACGCCGTTGGCCGGTTTGCCGCTGGCGAGCGCGGACGAGGTATTTCTGGTTGTCGGTCCCGAAGGTGGGCTGGACGATTCGGAGATCAGCGCGTTGTCGGAGGCCGGGGCCACTCCGGTGCTTCTCGGCCCGACGGTCCTGCGTACGTCGACCGCCGGGGCTGTTGCTCTGGGCGCGATCGGAGTGCTGACCGATCGTTGGGGACCACGGCCACTGCACTGATCTTGTTGTGATCCCGAGCTGAATCGGATCCGGCGCTCAGCGAAGTGTCAGATTTGCGCACTATCGTAAAGACGTCGGGGGTCGCCTTCGGCGTGAGTTGGTTCGGGGATTTCAGGAGGCCAGATGTTGTCACGTGCGCATATGCGAATCGTTGGAGCGGTGTGTGCCGCGGCGGCGTTGATGCTCGTCGCGGGGTGCACGGTCTCCACCGGAGACAACACGGGTTCCTCCAGCAGCGCCGTCACCACTACCCCGACCAGCGAGGCGCTCGTCACCGTCACACCGGCGGACGGCGGAACTCCGGTGAGTCCACTCGACCCCATCGAGGTCCAGGTCGCGAAGGGAACACTGACGACCGTCGCGCTGACCAATCCCGAGGGTAAGGAAGTCGCCGGTATCACCACGCCGGACAAGACGTCCTGGAAACCGAGCGAACCACTCGGATACGGCAAGACTTACAAGCTGGTCGTCGACGCCGTCGACGCGAACGGTGTTGCCACGACCAAGAACACGACGCTGACCACCGTCGCGCCGAGTAACCAGACCCGGGCGTATATCAACACCACCGGTGGCGCCTCGATATCGGACGGTGGCACGTACGGTGTCGGCACCGTCGTCGCCGTTCATTTCGACGAGTTGATCGGTGACAAGGCCGCGGCCGAGAAGTCTCTGCTGGTCACAACCAATCCGCCCGTACAGGGATCGTGGTACTGGGTCGACGGTCAGAACGTTCACTGGCGACCGCAGAACTACTACGCACCAGGCACGACGGTCTCGGTGAACGCGAACATCTACGGCAAGCAGCTCGGCAACGGACTGTACGGCCAGCAGGACGACACCGTGTCCTTCAAGATCGGCGACTCCCACGTCTCGGTCGCCGACGACAACACCAAGATGGTGACCGTCTACGAAAACGGTCAGGTGATCAAGGAAATGCCGACCTCGATGGGAATGGGCGGCACCGAGACGATCGGCGGCACGACGCTCTCGTTCTGGACCCAGCCCGGCACGTACACCGTGATGGACAAGGCAAATCCCGTCATCATGGATTCGTCGACCTACGGTCTGCCGATCAACTCGCGCCTCGGCTACAAGGAATCCATCAACTGGGCCACCCGCATCAGCACGGACGGTATCTATCTTCACGAGTTGGAGAGCACCGTCTGGGCGCAGGGAAACACCGACACCTCGCACGGTTGCCTCAATCTCAGTGCGGCCAATGCCAAATGGTTCTTCGATTTCTCGCAGCCGGGAGATGTCGTCGAGATCAAGAACACCGGCGGCGCTCCGCTGGAGGTGTGGCAGAACGGCGACTGGACCCTTTCCTGGGCAGACTGGGCCGCAGGCAGCGCCCTCGCCTGAGATAGATTTCCTCGGTGCCTCGATTCAAGATTCCGTACGGCCGACACGAGCAGCAGTTCGGGCATCTCTACGTTCCCGACGGAGTCGTTGACGGCCCGATCCCGGTCGTCATGCAGATCCACGGCGGCTTCTGGAGCGGGCAGTACGGATTGACTCTGGGCACCGCATTTGCTGTCGAACTCGCGCGGCACGGCGTCGCGGTGTGGAACATCGAATACCGCCGTCTCGGGGCGGGCGGTGGTTGGCCGGAGATGTCCGCCGACGTGAAAACGGCATACGACGAAATCCCCGGACTGGTTGCCGCGAAGTCCTCGGCCGAATTGGATCTGAATCAGATTCGCTTGCTCGGGCATTCGGCCGGAGGACATCTTGCAGTGTGGCTGGCGGGGGAGAAGGACACGTTCACCCGGCCTGAACGGGTCATCGCCCAGGCGGCCGCACTCGATCTGGCGTCGGCAGGCGAGCGTGGACGACGGATCAGCTTCATCGAGGATCTGTTCGGCGTTCCGTTCGACGCGGACCCGGATCTGTATCGCAGTGCGTCGCCGCAGCATCGATTGCCGATCGGCGTCCCCGTTGTGTGCGTTACGGGTGCGGAGGACCTGCAGGTGCCGGCCAAGGTGAGCTCCCGGTACGCGAAAGCCGCGGAAGCGGCTGGTGATCCCGTGTCACTGCGTGTGATCGAGGGCGAAGGACACGACGCATTTCTCTCACCCTCGACCGAGTCGTGGCGGGTCTCCCGCGAGTTGGTTCTCGCCGAAGACCCGCTGGCTCCGAGCACGTCAGACTGACGCGGGGTCCACTTCCACAGGGGCCTTCTTGCCCGGCAGGATGAACGCCACGACAACTGCCCCCACGAACAGTGCAAGACCGCCCGCCCAACTGGCCGCCGAAATCGCGTCGGCGTAGGCACTGCCTGCGGCGTCGAGCAACGGCCCTGCCTGAGCTGCAGCCAACGGGTTGCCTGCCATCTCTTCGGCGACCAACGAAGCGCCGCCGACGGATTCGCCCGACACCTCCATCGCGTACGCGGCCTGTTGTGCAAGTTCGCCCGTCAACTGCGGAACCTGCATTCCATCGATGAATCCGGCAATCGAATCCTTGTAGCTCGCAGCGAGGATCGAGCCGAGGATCGCGATACCCAGCGAGCCGCCGAGTTCGATGGCGGTGTCGTTGAGGCCACCCGCAGCACCGAGATCGTCCTCGGAGAAGTTGTCCATGATGGCGTCGGTGGCCGGCGGTTCGCTGAGACCGATGCCCAGGCCGAGCAGGATCAGTGGGACTGCGAACATCCAGTAGCCCGAATCGCCGTCGACCTGCGTGAGAATCAGAACGCCGATCGCGGCGACCACCATGCCGCCGACGATGGACGCCCGGCCGCCGATCAGCGGAGTGATCCGCCCACTGACAACGGCGCCGATCGAAACGGCAATTGCCAAGGGCAGCAAACGAACACCGGTTTCGAGTGCGCCGTAGCCGAGGATGAACTGGAACTGCTGTGAGATGAAGTAGATGGCGCCGAAGGCGGCCAGGAACAGCAGAAGTACGGCGAGCGTCGCGCCGCCGACCATGCGCTGGCCGAGCTTACGGACGTCGAGCAGTGGCTGCGGGTGACGCAGTTCCCAGACGACGAACGAGACGAGGCCGATCGCAGCGAGTACCGCGGCACCGATGGGTCCGCCGGTCCACCCGAAGTGGAATCCGTTGATGATCGAGTACACGAGCGAGCCGATGGTGACCACCGAGAGTGCGCCGCCGATCCAGTCGATCCGGCCCAGGTGCTCGGCCTTGCTCGGCGGCACCAGAATTACGGCGGCGACGGCAGCGACTGCGGCGATCGGGACGTTGATCAGGAAAGTGATGCTCCAGGAATGACTGTCGAGAATCCATCCGGCCAACAGCGGACCGAGTGCAATCGCGAGACCCGACGTCGCCGCCCACGCCGCGATGGCGCGTGATCGCTCCGCTTTGGGAAAGGTAGCGACCAGAAGCGAAAGCGTCGCGGGCATGATGATCGCGGCGCCGACGCCCATGATCATTCGTGCCGCGATGACGGCGTTGGTGGTGTCCGCGATGCTGCCGAAGACGGCGCCGCCGGCGAACACGGCGAGTCCGGCGAGAAGTGCGCCGCGGCGACTGTACTTGTCACCGATCACGCCGAACAGCAGCATCAATGCGGCGTAGGGGACGGTGTAGCCGTCGATGACCCATTGAAGTTGCGTGCTGGTGAGGCCGAGGTCTCTGGTCATGTCCGGCGCCGCGACGATCAGCGCGGTATTCGCCATCACGACGATCAGCAGACTCAGGCACAACACCCCGAGCGCGGCCCACCGCCGTGAGTACGGCTGGTCCATCTCCGAGACAGGTTTGCTCATGAGTGTCGTCATGACGCGACTCCGTTCCTGATGATCGAAGACACTCCTCGATCTATTTGCACACTGATGTGTAAGTTAATAACTTGCACACCGATGTGCAACTATGATTGACCTAGATCACAGTTGGGCAGTCGAAAGAGGTGGAACGCGCATTGACGCATTCGGGCACAGTCGTTTCGGGAACTGCCGAATCGGGCGGACGGCAGCGTCGTAGTCAGGCCGCGGCCAATCGCAATCGCATCATCGAGGCGGCGATCACGGCGTTCGCTGCTGATCCGGATGCGAGCATGGACGACGTCGCAAAGGCCGCCGGTGTGGTCAGGCGAACCGTGTACGCGCATTTCGACAGCCGAGAGGCGCTGATCAACGGCATCGTGGACGAGGCGTCGACCGATCTCGTAGCTGCGCTGAGCCAAGCCGGCGAGCCGCCCGAGCGCCCGGATCTGGCGACTGCCGTACTGGCATTGCTGTCATGGCCGGTCGGTGATCGCTTCCGGATGCTGCTCAGCTTTGCTCGCAAAGAGTTGGGGGAGCAGCGGATTCTCGATCTGATGGAGCCCGCGCGCGCCGTGAGTATCAGCGTCGTCGAGCGCGGTCAGCGTGACGGAACCTTCTCGAAATACCTGCCGGCCGAGACTCTGGTAGCGATGACCGAGGCGATCACGATCACTTTGTTCGATCAGGCCAACAGTGGGCTGATCACGGACTCGGGCGAATCCTTTGCCGCCGTGTGCCTGGTCATCGCGGGTATCAGTCCGGACAGAAGCTCCGAGATCGTCGCCGAAGCGTCGGAATGGATCCGCGAATCGCTGCCGTCCGGTCGCCGCGAGGATTAGGCCGGGACGATTAACAAGTGGGCCGTGTCCGACTCTGGCGCTAGACTTCGAAGTATCGAGGCTCACGAGTCGAGTGGGCTGATCGGACCAGAAAGCAGGCCATATTCACCACGTGAGTGAACACAGTGAACTCGACGGGAACCGTGTAACTACCATCACCGAGCGCGCTCTGCCCGCAGAGCGCACCGTCCGTTCGAGTATGGATCTGGCGCCGGAGACCGTGCGTCAAATCCTGGGGGCGACGGACGAGAATCTCACCGCGATCGAACGTGAGCTTCGTGCCGACATTCATGTACGTGGCGGAACCATCTCCTTGTCGGGGACGGCTGCAGACGTGGCGCTGGCAGAACGTGTGTTCAGTGAATTGGCGTCGCTGGCCGGTCGAGGGCAGCCCATTGCCCCGGACGCTGTTCGACGAACCATCGGCATGCTCACCAACGAGGTCGGCGAGTCTCCGGCCGAGGTGCTCTCCCTCGACATTCTTTCGCGTCGGGGCAAGACGATTCGGCCGAAGACCCTCAACCAGAAACGCTACGTCGACGCCATCGACGAGAACACCATCGTGTTCGGAGTCGGCCCGGCCGGTACCGGCAAGACCTACCTCGCCATGGCCAAGGCCGTTCAGGCGTTGCAGGCCAAGCAGGTCTCTCGGATCATCTTGACCAGGCCGGCAGTCGAGGCCGGGGAGCGACTGGGCTTTCTGCCCGGCACGCTGCACGAGAAGATCGATCCGTATCTCCGCCCGCTGCACGACGCATTGCACGACATGATGGATCCCGAGGCGATTCCGAAGTTGATGCAGGCCGGAGTCATCGAGGTCGCTCCGCTCGCCTACATGCGTGGCCGGACGCTCAACGACGCCTTCATCATCTTGGACGAAGCGCAGAACACCACGGCCGAGCAGATGAAGATGTTCCTGACCCGCCTCGGGTTCGGTTCCAAAATCGTGGTCACCGGAGACGTGACCCAGGTCGATCTGCCGGGCGGGGCCCGTTCGGGTCTGCGCGCGGCATCCGAAATCCTCACCGGGATCGACGATATTCATTTCGCCACTCTCGACAGCAGCGACGTCGTACGTCATCGGCTGGTCTCTCACATCGTCGACGCTTACGAGCGTCACGAATCGGATCGGTCCGGCGAGTTGGCGGTCGGAAACCGGGCGCAGCGCCGCGCTGCACATGCTCATTCACCGCGACGGTAGGCTGAGCGACGCATCAACCCCTACTTTTCCCAGGAAAGAGCGTCGCACATGAGCATCGAGGTCTCGAACGAATCTGGCATGGACATCTCCGAACCGGAGTTGATCAGCGTTGCCCGTTTCGTGATCGCTCGGATGGATGTCCATCCGGCGGCCGAGCTGTCGATGGTTCTCGTCGACTCCGCGACGATGGCGGATCTGCACGTTCGCTGGATGGACCTGCCGGGTCCGACCGACGTCATGTCGTTCCCGATGGACGAACTCGAGCCGGGTGGCCGTCCCGATTCCCCCGAGCCGGGGCCGTCGATGCTCGGCGACATCGTGCTGTGTCCGTCTTTTGCCGCGGATCAGGCTGACAAGGCCGGGCATTCACTGGCTCACGAACTTGCCCTCCTGACCGTCCACGGTGTGTTGCACCTCCTCGGCTACGACCATGCGGAGCCGGAGGAGGAGAAGGAGATGTTCGGCTTGCAGAACAGCCTCCTCGAAGAGTGGTACGAAGACCTTCGCCGTATCGACCGCGAAGCAGCACTGGCCGAACGCGATCAGAAGCTGCTCGGTAAGACCGGTTTCGTCGACGGAGTGGACCGATAACAGTTATCCGGGGGTTCTGTAGTGAGTAGCGCCATAGCGCTCTTTGTTCTGGCGATTGCTCTTGTCCCGGTCGGTGGTGTGTTCGCGGCCGTCGACTCGGCGCTCAACACCATTTCGTCGGCGCGGATCGACGAGATGGCAAAGGAAGAGCGAGCCGGCGCCGCGCGAGTGCAACGCATCCTGACCGATCGTCCGCGATACGTGAATCTGATGGTCCTGCTTCGCATTTTGTGCGAGATCACGGCCACCGTCGTACTCGTGGGCGGCCTGATCGACGTCCTCTCGCTGGGCTGGGCACTGACCGTCACCGCGGTGATCATGGTTCTCGTCTCGTACGTGGTCATCGGCGTCGGACCGAGAACGCTTGGGCGCCAACATGCGTACTCCATCGCGATGGCCGCGTCGCTGCCACTGCTGTGGATCGGGGTTCTGCTGGGGCCGATCAGTCGCGTCCTGATCCTCGTGGGTAACGCATTGACCCCGGGTAAGGGCTTCCGCAACGGCCCGTTCGCGTCGGAAATCGAGTTGCGTGAACTCGTGGACATGGCGCAGGAACGTGGCGTCGTGGCCGACGAAGAACGCCGAATGATCCAGTCCGTCTTCGAGCTCGGAGACACGTCGGCACGCGAGGTGATGGTGCCGCGCACCGACATGGTGTGGATCGAGAACGACAAGAATGCCGGGCAGGCGACGTCGTTGGCCGTCCGCAGTGGTCACTCGCGCCTGCCGGTCATCGGGGAGAACGTCGACGACGTGCTCGGTGTCGTCTACCTCAAGGATCTGGTCAAGCAGACCTACCACCTGCCCGACGGCGGCCGGAACGTCAACGTCTGCGACGTCATGCGGCCTGCCGTCTTCGTTCCCGACTCGAAGCCGCTCGACAGCTTGCTGGCCGAGATGCAGCGCGACCGCAACCACATGGCGATACTCGTCGACGAGTACGGCGGAATCGCCGGGCTCGTCACGATCGAGGACGTCATCGAAGAGATCGTCGGTGAGATCGCCGACGAGTACGACGAGGACGAGACGCCGCCCATCGAGGATCTCGGTGACGGAATGTTCCGCGTATCCGCGAGACTTCCCATCGAAGACCTCGGTGAATTGTTCGATCTCGAACTCGAACTCGACGAGGTGGAGACCGTCGGCGGGCTGATCGGATACGTACTCGGCCGAGTGCCACTTCCCGGTTCCGAAGTGGAGTACGACGGTTTGATCCTGCGCGGCGAGGGAACCAATACGGGCCGAGGCCGGGTACGCATCAGCACGGTGTTCGTGCAGCGCATCCCGCCGTCCGAAGACGAAGAGACAGAAGACACCGATGACTGAGCGAGAGTTCAGCGAGGAGCAGTTATGAGCAAGAACGAATTCCGGTCAGGCTTCGTGTGTTTCGTGGGTCGACCCAATACGGGCAAGTCCACGCTGACCAACGCGTTGGTCGGCAGCAAGATCGCGATCACGTCCTCGCGCCCGCAGACGACGCGCCACACGATTCGCGGCATCGTTCACCGCGAGCATGCGCAGCTGATCCTGGTGGACACCCCTGGACTGCACAAGCCCCGCACTTTGCTCGGGCAGCGCCTCAATGACCTGGTTCGCGACACGTACTCCGAGGTCGACGTCATCTGCCTGTGCATCCCGGCCGACGAGGCCATCGGGCCCGGAGACCGCTGGATCGTGCAGCAGGTCCGTCAGATGGCGCCCAAGACCAAGCTTGTCGGCATCGTGACCAAGATCGACAAGGTCAGCCGCGACGCCGTCGGAAAGCAGTTGCTCGCGCTGTCCACCCTGCTCGGCCCCGAATCCGAGGTCGTTCCGGTGTCCGCGAAGTCGGGTGAACAGGTCGAGATCCTGGTCGACGTCCTCGCCGGTCTGATGGACGAGGGCCCGGCCTTCTACCCGGACGGCGAATTGACGGACGAGCCCGAAGAGGTGCTCATGGCCGAACTGATCCGTGAGGCTGCGCTCGAGGGGCTCGGCGAAGAATTGCCGCACTCTCTGGCTGTGGTGATCGAGGAGGTCATCCCGCGTGAGGGTCGCACCGAGAAGCAGGGCGAGATGCTCGACGTGCATGCGTTGCTCTACGTCGAGCGGCCCAGTCAGAAGGGCATCGTCATCGGTAAGGGCGGGGCGCGTCTGCGGGAAGTCGGTACCAGTGCGCGCCTGCAGATCGAGAAGCTGCTCGGTGTGCGGATCTTCCTGGAGCTGCACGTCAAGGTCGCCAAGGACTGGCAGCGCGACCCGAAGCAGCTCGGCCGGCTGGGCTTCTAGGGCCTTCGGCCCCGTGAGCGGTTAACCTTCGGCCCCGTGAGCGGTTAAGGAGTCCAGGGACTGCCTAACCGCTCACAGGGGCCGGAGGACCCTGAGGATCGCCGCGCCGATGTCCTGCTCGTCGACGCCGGTGGCCAGGCGTCGGAGTTGGAGCCCGGTGATGACGGCGACGAGCGTCGATGCAATCGACTCCGGATCAGGTACACCGAGTGCCGTCAGAATCGTGACGGTCAAATCGTCGTAGGCGGCAAAGCATTCGACGGCGACTTCGTGGAGTTCGTGGTCGCGCCCGGCGGCGATGTACATCTCGAACGGCGCGATCCGCTCCGCCGAGAACGAAAGATCTCGCGTCACCTTTTCGGCTATTGCCGCGGCGTCCTCGACGCTCAGACCTTTGTCGCGGTACTCCTCGGCCAAGGCGCGCAGGCGCGTCGTCTCGTCGGTCACGAAACGAGACAGCGCGGCCCGCAGCATGTCCGACTGGCTGGCGAAGTGATACGTGATCGATCCGAGTGAGACGCCGGCCTGCGCGGCGATGCGCCGGTTGCTCACACCCGGGATGCCGTCGGTACCGACGACGTGCAGAACGGCGTCGAGTATTCGCGCGCGGACGTCCCTGTTACTCATCGAGTCACCACCACGGCTCGGGGCGGACCTGATCCCAACGCAGGACCGATTCCAATTGTGAAGCGAGGGAGACCAACAGAGGTTCGGTGTTCTCGTTGCCCATCAACTGCGCACCGATGGGAAGGCCGGTGTTGCTGAACCCGGCCGGTACGTTGACCGAGGGCCAGCCGAGGACGTTCCACGGCCACGCGTACGGGCAGGCGCCGGTCATGACCTTGTCTGTGTCCCAGCCACCGATGCCGTCGATCGCGGTCGCCATGATCGGTGGAGTTGCCGTCGTGGGTGCCAGGACGACGTCGTAGGTGTCGAAGATCGCTCCGATCCGCTTTCGCATCCGCGGCTCGGCCGCGCGGGCCGCGCGCAGAGGTGCGCCGCGAAGTAGCTTGCCGTTCTGGGCATTTCCGCGTGTTCTGGCATCGACCAGTGTCGGGTCGGGAACGCGTCCGAGCCAGTCGTGGACCCCGACGAGCGAGCGGGGCAGAAAGTTCAGGCCGAAGATCAGGCCGTATGCGGGATCGTCGACGACGACATGGTGTCCGAGTTCCCGCAGCGTGTCGGCGATCGAATGCACGGCCAGGCGCACTTCCGGGTCCAGCTTCACGGGAGTGGCGGTGAACGGATTGCGAAGGGAAAGCGCGATTTTCAGTTTTCCGGGGTCGCGTCCCACCGCGTCGCTGACGGTGACCGGTGTCGGCTTGTGGAGATCGCCGTCATGGTTGCCGGCAGCGACGTCGAGCAGCAGTGCCGCGTCGGCGACGGTGCGAGCGAGCGGGCCGTTGACCGTCAGGCCGTAGAACGCTTCGGCGTCGGGCCAGGTGGAGATGCGCCCGCGCTGCGGTTTGATTCCGACGAGGTTGGTCCAGGCCGCAGGGATTCGGATGGAACCGGCACCGTCGGAACCGATTCCGGCGCTGACCAATCCGGCGGCGACGGCCGCGGCGGTGCCGCCCGACGATCCGCCTGGAGTGTGGTGACGCGACCACGGATTGCGCGTGTAACCGAAGGCTGAACCGCTCGTGAGCGGCCACTGGCCCAATTCCGGACTGTTGGTCTTGCCCACGATCACTGCGCCGGCGTCGCGAAGGCGTCGAATCATCTCCGAGTCCTCGGTCTTGGCCGGGAAATCGCCAGGGCAACCGAAGGCCGTGGGTTCGCCGGTGATGTCGACGTCGTCCTTCACTGCGATCGGCACACCGAGCAGCGGCAGACGCTCGCCGCGTGCGAGACGTCTGTCGGCCTCGGCAGCTTCCTCGAGTGCCTTCTCTCGCCGCACGATCTTGAACGCATTGAGGTGAGGCTGAGTGGCCTCGATCCGGCTCAGCGTTGCCTCCGTGGCCGCGACGGACGAGGTTGCGCCCGAGGCCAGGCTCGCAACCTGGTCGACAAGACCGGGGGCGAGATCGTGGTCGGTTCGAGAAGTCATCAGGTTCCCTTCGCAAAACTGTTCGTTCGAACGAACAGTAACTTGTTTCAGTATTAGTGAACTTCGGTTTCGCGTCAAGATCGCGTCAAGACGCCAGGTCAGTGCGTAAGCGGATCGTCAGAGACGCGGAATCGGCCTTTCCGGAGGTCGAAGCTGAGAGAGCGCATCCGGTCGAGGGCGACCGCGCGTCATGGCTGCGATGCACAGCAGCACGGCAAAAGATTTCGAAGAGGGAAGCTCATGGCCGATCTGGCCTACGTTGCTCTGATTCTCGGCGGTTTTCTCGTGTGCGCGCTGGTACTGCGCGCCCTACAGGCGAGCGCTCCCAAATGACGGTTGCCGGTGTGGTCAGCGTGGTTCTGATCGCCGTCGCCGCGGCATTGGTCATCTACCTGCTCGTTGCACTCGTAGATCCTGAGAGGTTCTGATGTCGCCCGCTCTTGCAGCCGGCCTGCAGATCGCTTTTGTCCTCGTCGTTCTGGCAATCGCCTACGTCCCGGTGGGCGACTACATGGCGCGTGTTTACTCGTCGACGCGAGATCTTCGGGTCGAGAGTGTGATCTACCGCGTCGGTCGGATCGACTCCAGGGCCGAGCAGACGTGGTACGGCTACGCCGCAAGCGTTCTCGGATTCTCGCTGGCCAGCGCATTGTTCCTGTACTTCCTGCAGCGGATTCAGGGAGTACTGCCGCTGAGTGACGGTCTGTCCGGGGTCAGTCCCGCCGTAGCGTTCAACACTGCGATTTCGTTTGTGGCGAACACCAACTGGCAGTCGTACACGCCGGAAACGACGATGAGCAACTTCGTTCAGCCCGTCGGTCTGGCGGTGCAGAACTTCGTCTCGGCAGCGGTCGGCATGGCGGTGGCCATCGCATTGGTTCGCGGCTTCATTCGGGTGGCCAGGGGCGGCGAGATCGGCAACTTCTGGGTCGATCTGACGCGTGGTTCTCTGCGCATCCTCCTCCCGTTCTCCTTCGTGATCGCCCTGATCCTGTTGAGCCAGGGAGTGATCCAGTCGTTCCACAGCGGTTTCGCCTCCACCGGCCTCGACGGCAATGCGGTCACCAATGCACTGGCCCCCGTCGCGTCCCAGGAAGCGATCAAGGAACTCGGCACCAACGGTGGCGGGATCTTGGCTGCCAACTCGGCGCACCCGTTCGAGAACCCCACCCCGTTGAGCAATGTCGTCGAGATCCTGGCGATCCTGTTGATTCCGGTCTGCCTCACCCGAACGTTCGGAACTCTCGTCGGGGATCGTAGGCAAGGCCTCACCCTGCTGGCAGTGATGGGAATCCTGTGGAGCGGGCTGCTCGCAGTCACGCTCGCTGCCGAATCCGGCGCACGCGGTGTTGCCGCCACAGCAGCTGGTTCGATGATGGAGGGCAAGGAAGTTCGCTTCGGAATCCCCGGATCGGCGTTGTTCGCGGTGGCGACCACGGGAACGTCGACGGGCGCGGTGAACTCGGCCCACGACAGCATGTCCCCCCTCGGCGGCGGCGCGGTCCTGCTCAACATGTTGCTCGGCGAAATTGCGCCAGGTGGAGTCGGAACCGGCCTCTACGGGATTCTTGTGCTGGCATTGATCGCAGTGTTCGTCGGCGGACTGCTGGTCGGTCGCACGCCCGAATATCTCGGCAAGAAGTTGGGTCGACGCGAGATCACCCTTGCGGCGCTGTCGATTCTGGTCATGCCCGCGCTGGTCTTGATCGGTACCGCCATCACCGTCATCCTCGGTTCGACCACCGGTTATCAAGGCAATGGGGGAGATCCGGGTACGCCGGGATCGATCCACGGGTTCAGTGAGGTGCTTTACGCCTTCGCCTCCGCCTCGAACAACAACGGCAGCGCCTTCGGCGGTCTGACGGTCACCAGCGACTGGTTCCAGTCGTCTCTCGGAATCTGCATGCTTCTCGGCCGATTCCTGCCGATCATCTTCGTTCTCGCTTTGGCCGGTGCTCTTGCCTCGCAGAAGAAGGTGGCGCCGACGGCCGGCACCCTCCCGACGTCCGGACCGATGTTCACGGGTTTGTTGACCGGCACCGTCGTTCTTGTTGCTGCACTTACATTCTTCCCGGCCCTCGCGCTGGGCCCGCTAGCGGAGGCTCTTCAATGACCGTGCGTATCAGTGAGAAACCCGTGGTAGCGCAAGACGCTGCCGACAAGGTTGATCCAGGGCAGTCCCGTCAAGTACACGCAGGCGTTTTCAACCCGCGGCAGATGATCACCGCGTTGCCGGGGGCCGTGCGCAAACTCGACCCACGCCACCTCGCCCGCAACCCGGTCATGTTCGTGGTGTTCGTCGGTTCCGTCATCACCACTGTCATGGCGATCGCCGATCCCTCGGTGTTCTCCTGGGTGATCACCCTGTGGCTCTGGTTCACGGTGATCTTCGCGAACCTCGCCGAATCCGTGGCCGAAGGGCGCGGCAAGGCGCAGGCGGCGAGCCTGCGAAAGGTGAAGCAGGACACCACAGCACATCGGATCACGATGAGCGGTGCGATCGAATCGGTTTCCGGCACCGAACTGGTGGTCGGCGATCGGGTGATAGTGGTTGCCGGCGAGGTCATCCCCGGCGACGGCGACGTGGTCGAAGGTATTGCCTCCGTAGACGAATCGGCGATCACCGGTGAATCCGCGCCGGTGGTCCGTGAATCCGGTGGTGACCGGTGCGCCGTCACCGGTGGTACGACGGTTCTCTCGGACCGCATCGTCGTGGAAATCACCGCAGCACCGGGCAGTTCGTTCGTGGACCGGATGATCGCGCTCGTCGAGGGTGCTTCACGTCAGAAGACACCCAACGAGATTGCGCTCAACATCCTGCTCGCGTCGTTGACCGTCATCTTCCTCCTCGCCGTCGTAGCCATCGGCCCGATGGGCTTGTACGCGGGGCACGAGCAGGATCCGATCAAGCTGATCGCACTTCTCGTCTGCCTGATCCCGACGACCATCGGAGCGCTGCTCTCGGCGATCGGTATCGCGGGCATGGACCGCCTCGTCCAGCGCAACGTTCTCGCGATGTCGGGACGCGCGGTGGAAGCTGCGGGCGACATCGACACCCTGTTGATGGACAAGACCGGAACCATCACTTTCGGTAACCGCCGGGCCACCGCACTCCATCCGGCGCCCGGTGTATCCGCCGACGATCTTGCTGCGGCAGCTCGCTTGTCGAGCCTGGCCGACGGAACTCCCGAGGGACGGAGCATCGTCGAGCTGTGCGCAGCGGATTTCGGTCTCGCTGCCGAGCCGACGCTGGACGAGGAACGCGCAGAGTTCGTTCCGTTCACGGCACAAACCCGGATGAGCGGACTCGACCATTCCGGACGCCAAATCCGAAAGGGTGCAGCAGATGCGGTGATGAACTGGGTCGTCAGTGGCGGTGGACACGCGGAGAGCGCGGTGACCGACACCGTGAACGACATCGCCCAAGCGGGCGGAACGCCGCTGGTAGTTGCCGTCAAGCATGGTGAGAGTACCTCGATCCTCGGCGTGATCGCGTTGTCCGACGTCGTAAAGCCGGGAATGGCTGACAGGTTCGCCGAACTCCGGGCGATGGGTATTCGCACGATCATGATCACCGGCGACAATCCGTTGACCGCGAAGGCGATTGCCGACGAGGCGGGCGTCGACGACTTCATGGCGGAGGCCACCCCGGAAGACAAACTGGCCCTGATCCGGAAGGAACAGGAAGGCGGACGTCTCGTCGCGATGACAGGTGACGGGACCAATGATGCTCCCGCCCTTGCCCAGGCGGATGTCGGGGTCGCGATGAACACGGGAACCTCGGCAGCCAAAGAGGCCGGGAACATGGTCGATCTCGATTCCGATCCCACCAAGCTGATCGAGGTGGTGGAAATCGGCAAGCAATTGCTGATCACCCGCGGCGCGTTGACCACATTCTCGTTGGCGAACGACCTGGCGAAGTATTTCGCAATCCTGCCGGCCTTGTTCAGCGGCATCTACCCGCAGCTGGACGCGTTGAACATCATGCGTCTCGCCACCCCCGAATCGGCGATCGTCTCGGCCGTGATCTTCAACGCCTTGGTGATCATCGGTTTGATTCCGTTGGCACTCAAGGGTGTTCGATACCGACCGTCGACGGCATCGCAGTTGCTCGGACGTAACCTGCTCGTCTACGGTCTCGGCGGTGTGATCACACCGTTCGTCGGTATCTGGTTGATCGATCTCGTCGTACGTTTGATTCCTGGAATTGGGTGACCTGACATGCGTTTCACTATCGGTTTTGCCAAACAGGTGTGGGCGGGTTTGCTCGTATTGCTCGCGCTCACCGTCGTTCTCGGTGTGGTCTATCCCGCCGCGGTGTGGGGTGTCAGCCGGATCAGCTCCGGATCTGCCGAAGGCTCACCGGTCACCGATGCCGCCGGTTGCGTGGTCGGCAGTGCCTGGGTGGGTGTCGATCCGCAGGTCGCCGAAGGGCAGCAGGACCCGTTCTTCCACAATCGTGTTGTCGGATCCGTTTCGGACGAGGATCCGTTTGCCACCGGTGATCCCGCTGCGGCACTGCCGTCCAACCAGGGGCCGAGCAGCGAGATTCTGGCCGGATTCGTCATCGAGCGCCGGGCAGCCATCGCGGCACGTGAGGGTGTCGACCCGGCATCGGTTCCCGTCGACGCAGTCACCGGTTCGGGCTCGGGTATCGATCCCCACATCAGTCCGGCGTACGCCCAACTGCAGGTCGCGAGGGTGGCGGCGAACAACGGCATCTCGGAAGACCAGGTGCGGGACTTGGTGGCCGAGCACACCGACGGTCGGCAACTCGGATTTCTCGGAGCCGAGCGAGTCAACGTCCTGGAATTGAACCTGGCACTCGGATTGACGGCACCTACGTGTGCTGCACCGACGACTGGTGGATGATTGTCACGTGAGTTCTTCGGAGAAGGTCGGTCAATCTTTCGGTAGGGCACGCAAACGTGGTGAATTGCGTATCTACCTCGGCGCTGCGCCCGGCGTCGGAAAGACCTTCGCGATGCTCGGTGAGGCTCATCGGCGTCGAGATCGTGGCTGTGACGTGGTCGCGGCCGTCGTGGAGACACACGGCCGCGCCCGCACCGCGGCGCAGATCGGAGACCTCGAAATAGTGCCGCCCAAGCTGGTGGATTATCGCGGAACACGGATGCCGGAACTGGACGTCGAGGCCGTGTTGGCTCGGCGTCCGGCCCTTGTCCTGGTGGACGAGTTGGCACATACCAACACGCCAGGGAGCAAGAATCACAAGCGCTGGCAGGACGTACAGGAACTGCTCGAAGCCGGGATCGACGTTCTGTCCACGGTCAACGTGCAACACCTCGAAAGCCTCAACGACGTTGTCGCGCACATCACCGGCGTGGTTCAGCAGGAGACGGTTCCGGACGCGGTAGTGCGTAGTGCGGCGCAGGTCGAGCTGGTCGACATCACCCCGGAGGCGCTGCGCCGCAGACTTTCTCACGGAAACGTGTATTCACCGGAACGGGTCGATGCGGCCTTGGGCAATTACTTCAGACGCGGAAACCTCACGGCGCTACGCGAACTGGCTCTGCTGTGGGTGGCCGATCAGGTGGACGCCGCACTGGCGAAATACCGGGCCGAGAACAAGATCACCGATACCTGGGAAGCGCGCGAGCGTGTCGTCGTTGCCGTGACCGGGGGACCGGAGTCGGAAACCCTGGTACGACGCGCATCTCGAATCGCGTCGAAGTCGAGCGCCGAGCTGATGGTGGTCCACGTCGTACGCGGTGACGGACTCACCGGTGTCTCGGCCCCCGAGATGGGCAAGGTGCGCGCGTTGGCTGTCGGAGTCGGCGCCACGCTTCACACTGTTGTCGGTGACGACGTACCGTCGACGCTCCTCGAGTTCGCGCGTGAGGAGAACGCCACACAGTTGGTGCTGGGAACGTCGCGGCGTTCCCGCCTGGCTCGCATCCTCGACGAGGGGATCGGCGCTGCGGTGGTTCAGCAGTCCGGTGGTATCGACGTTCACATGGTCACGCACGAGGAAGCGACGGCGCGACGACGCATTTCGGTGCTGGGGCGCTCGGAGCGCCGGGTCCTGTCGTGGATTGCGGCGATCGTCGTGCCTTCGCTCGCGGCCGCGATCATGGGTCTCGTCGACCGGATCTCCGGGGTCAACGGCGAGAACGCGCTGTTCTTCGTCGTGGTCGTTCTGGTCGCCCTCCTCGGCGGCGTCGGCCCGGCGATATTGTCGGCCCTGATCTCGGGACTGCTGCTCAATTACTTCTTCACCGATCCGCGGTACAGCTTCACCATCGCCGAACCTGACAACTTCATCACCACTGTCGTGCTGTTGATCGTGGCTGTGGCAGTTGCCGTTCTGGTCGACGCCGCAGCAAAGCGCGCCCGCGAGGCGAAGCGCGCATCCGAGGAAGCCGAACTGCTCACACTGTTCGCGGGATCAGTTCTCCGCGGAGCGGATCTGTCGACACTTCTGGCGAAGGCACTCGAAATCTATCGCCAGCGAGGGGTTTCCGTCATTCATCACGACGACGGAGTCATCGCCGCCGTGGGTACGCAGCCGCCGACCACGGACGACGAAGCGGATACGGTCTGTGAGGTCAACGACGGGGAATACGCGCTGTTGTTGGCTGGGCCCGACCTGAGTGCGCGGGATCGACGAGTGCTGACGGTGGTGGCTCACCAAGCAGTTGGGATGATCCGCCAGGAGAAACTGACAGTCGAGGCGAGCAAGGCTGCCGCGCTCACCGAGGCTGATCAACTGCGTCGAGCCCTGCTGTCAGCGGTAAGCCATGACCTGCGAACGCCTCTCGCCGGAGTGAAGGCGGCGGTGTCGAGTCTGCGCAGCGACGACATCGAGTTCTCGGCCGAAGACACCGCTGAATTGTTGGCAACCATCGAGGAGTCGGCGGATCAGTTGACGGCGCTGGTCGGGAACTTGCTCGACTCGTCCCGACTTGCCGCCGGGGTGGTGAAACCCACGCTGCGGCCGGTGTATCTGGACGAGGTGGTTCACCGCGCGTTGCTGGGCCTCGGCATCGGTGGACGCTCGGATTCGCGGGCTCGAAGTGTAGTCGTCGACGTGGGTACCGTTGCAGTGCAAGCAGATCAAGGTCTGCTCGAGCGGGTGATTGCGAACATCGTCGACAACGCTCTGCGCTACGGGGGAGAAACCCCGGTGCGCGTCGGGGCGGCGCAACTCGGTGATCGTGTGGTGATCAGTGTTGCCGATACGGGCCCAGGTGTTCCGCGAGGTGAGGCCGAAACGATGTTCCAGCCGTTCCAACGGATGGGAGATCGCGACAACACCGGCGGAGTGGGCCTCGGACTTTCCGTGGTGCGCGGATTTGTCGATGCGATGGGCGGAACGGTCAGCGCCACAGACACACCTGGTGGGGGATTGACGATGATCGTGGAGTTGGCTGCGGCCGGTACGAATGGGAATGGATCATGAGTCGAATCCTGGTAGTGGACGACGAACCGCAGATTCTGCGAGCTCTGCGTATCAATCTTTCGGTGCGCGGGTACGAGGTGGTGACCGCGTCGACGGGCGCCGGTGCCTTGCGGGCTGCTGCCGAGCGTCCACCGGACGTCGTGGTACTCGATCTCGGACTGCCCGACATGGACGGCACCGAAGTGCTTGCCGGCCTGCGTGGCTGGTGCACGGCGCCGGTCATCGTGCTGTCGGCGCGCACGGATTCCGCGGACAAGGTCGAGGCTCTCGACGCCGGTGCGGACGACTACGTCACCAAGCCCTTCGGGATGGACGAGTTTCTGGCCCGCGTGCGCGCTGCGGCGAGGCGGGGAACCTCCGCGGCGGACACTTCGGAACCGTCGGTCGAGACCGCGTCCTTCACGGTGGACTTGGCTGCGAAAACAGTGAGTCGGCGCGGTAAACAGGTGCACCTGACTCCGACCGAGTGGGGCATGCTCGAGATGCTTGTGCGCAACCGCGGAAAGCTGGTCGGGCAGAAGGAGTTGCTTCGGGAAGTGTGGGGACCGGCGTACGACACCGAGACCCACTATCTGCGTGTCTACCTGGCTCAACTTCGTCGGAAGCTCGAGGATGACCCGGCGAACCCCAAGCATCTGATCACCGAGGCAGGAATGGGTTATCGATTCGTGGTGTGAGAAGCCAGGTCAGAGCACAACTACCAATTTGCCACGTGCCGTACCGGCTTCGATCTTGGCATGTGCTCGCGCGATGTCCTCGAACGCGAACACCTCGTCGATCGGTACCACCGCCTCGCCTGACGCGACAGCGGAGAGGAAGTCTTGCAGTACGTCGGCAGGCAGGTCGGACGCGTCCCCACCGTACGAGGTCAATCGCACTCCGCGTGGAATGTAGTCGATCGGATAAAAGTCTTTGACTGTCCACTCGTTGGACAGCATTCCCGTGAAACATACGGTGCCGTGAACGCGGGTCGCGCGCAACGTGTCGGGAAGTGTTGGTGTTCCGACCAATTCGAGGGCCAGATCAACACCGCCCGGGAGGATGTCTCGAACCTGGCCGGCCACAGCACCGTCGTCGACGATAACGTGGTCAACCCCGATCGCGGTCAACGACGACGCTTTGTTCGCATCTCGGGTGGTCGCAAGGACAGTGAGTCCCCACTGCTTCGCCAGGACTGCGGTTGCCATGCCGACCGAGGAGGTTCCTCCCCGGATCAACAGGGATTGACCGGATTTCGCGTCCAGTCCTACCGTCAGCGAGCCGTAGGACGTCTGCAGCATCTCGGGAACAGCTCCCACTGTCGACCAGTCCAGTTCGCTCGAGAAGGGAACGACCTGACTGACGGGAACGCACGTGTACTCGGCATAACCGCCGTCGAACGTCCTCCCCATCCCACCCATCATGGCGGCGACTTGCCGGCCTTCGGTGAGCTCCCCGCCGGGGCAGTTCACCACTTCGCCGACGGCCTCGATGCCCAGCACCCTCGGGAATGTCACGCCTTCGGCGAGGCCGAGGCGGGTGTGAAGTTCGGATCGATTGAGGCCGAAAGCCTTCACCCGGACAAGTACCCAGCCCGCAATCGGCACGGGTATCGGAATCACTTTGCTAGTCAATGCTTCTGGCGGGCCGGGGGCGTCGAGCACGATTGCACGCATTGTGTCGGTCATGCTTTTTCCTTCGTGGTCGGTGTCAGGCTTCGGTTGGCTTCACGCAGCGTGGCCAGTGTGGCGCCGAACCGATCGAGAGCGTCGGGCGTCAGCACGGAACCGAGACGGCGCTCCAATTCGTCGTCGAACGTTGCCTTCGCCCGCCGCAACAGCTCATTGCCCTCGGGAGTCAACTCGATGAGTGAGGATCGTTTGTCGGTGGGATTGGATTTTCGACGGCAGTGTCCAGCCGCTTCGATTCGATCCACCAGCTTGCTCGTGCCACCGACGGTGATCGCGAGGGCCTCGGCGATGTCGAAGACCCGACAGGAGCCGAGCCTGTCGATGATCTGCATCGGCTCGAATCGACTCAGTGGCAGGTCGTGCTCGATTCGGAGTCGCTGGTCGACGGCCGTCCACAGTTCGGTTTCGAAGCGGACGAGGTTGTCGAAGTGCCTGCTCAGGGCTGATCTGGTCAAGAGCAGACTCCGAACCGATATGCATTCCGTGGAATCATTCTTTCACCGTACGCCCGATTCGTGATTAATTCCATGGAATCTATTTCCGAACCTTACGCAGTGTCGGTGGGTCATGGGAACATATGTTCGTGTCATATGAACCGCTGGACCAAGAAACGCCAGGTGAGCACCCCGGCGATACTCGTTCTGGCGAGAACTGTTCTGGCGGTAGTCGGCCCACGGGTGACGCAACGATCCTGCATGCGGACCTCGATTCGTTCTACGCATCAGTCGAGCAACGCGACGACCCGACTCTGGCTGGCAGGCCGGTCATCGTCGGCGGTGGGGTGGTTTTGGCGGCAAGCTACGAGGCCAAGGCGTTCGGGGTTCGCACAGCCATGAGCGGTGGTCAGGCCCGATCACTGTGTCCTCAGGCGATAGTTGTCCCTCCGCGAATGTCGGCGTACTCGCAGGCGAGCAAAGACGTGTTCGACGTCTTTCACGACACGTCGCCGCTGGTCGAAGGAATCTCCATAGACGAGGCCTTTCTCGAGGTCGGCGGGCTCGCCAAGATCGTGGGCAATCCGCTGCAGATCGGGGCCAACCTCAGACGCGATGTGGCCGAGCAGGTCGGACTACCGATCACGGTCGGAATCGCACGCACCAAGTTCCTGGCCAAGGTCGCCAGTGCATTCGCGAAACCCGACGGATTGCTGCGAGTGCCGCCGGAGGGCGAGACCGAGTTCCTGCATCCCTTGCCGGTCGAGAAGCTGTGGGGCGTCGGCAAGATCACGGCCCAGAAGCTGCGAAACTTCGACATCGTGACGGTGGGTGACATCGCTCGGCACGACGAATCCTCGATCGTCTCGATCCTCGGGGGCGGCGCCGGTCGCCATCTCTACGCACTCTCACACAATCGAGATCCGCGCCCCGTCCGCGCCTATCGTGGCCGCAGTTCGATGGGTGCTCAGCATGCGCTGGGTCGCGGATCCCATCCCCGCGCAGAACTCGATGCGTCGTTGATGTCCCTTGTCGACCGTGTCAGTCGACGCATGCGTTCGGCGCAGCGGACGGGGCGCACGGTCACGCTCCGGCTCCGCTTCGCGGATTTCACGCGGGCAACTCGATCTCACACGCTGCGCCGGTCCACCGCCGACACAGCGGAATTGCTGAGCGCCTCGATGGTGCTGCTGGACGAAGCGATACCGATGATCGCGGACAAGGGCATCACGTTGATCGGTGTCGCTGTCTCCAACCTGGATCGGGACGGCGCCGAACAACTCGAATTGCCCTTCGACGGTCCAGGATTCGCGGGTCCGGACACTGCCGCCCTCGACTCGGCAATGGACAGTGTCCGGAAGAAGTTCGGCTCCGCGGCCCTCACGAGGGGAGTGCTCCTGGGACGCGATCCGGATCTGTCGGTGCCGCTACTGCCGGACTAGGTGAGGTTTTCTCGCAGAGTCGCTCCCTCGTATTCGCGACGGAACAACCCACGCGCCTGCAGCACTGGAATCACGTGATCGACAAAATCTTCGAGACCCTGCGGATAGGTCGGCGTCATCAGATTGAAACCGTCGGCACCGCGGCCGTTCAACCAGGATCCCATCTCGTCGGCAATCGACTCCGGTGTTCCGATCATCGTTGCGTGACCACCACCCGCAGCGAGCGTCCCGAGGAGTTCCCGCACAGTCGGTGCGTCCTTCTCGACGATCCGCAAAATAGTGGCGTAGCGGCCCTGCGGCCCGGTGAACGCTTCGAGTGGAGGCAACGGGGGCACGGGCCCGTCGAGATCCCAGTTCTCGCAATCCTGTCCGGTGAACAACGAGAGTTGGCGTATCGACTGTTCGGTGGGCAGCAGGAGATCGAGTTCGGCCTTCTTCGCCCTGGCCTCGGCGACGGTGCTGCCGACGTAGGTGACCAGTCCCGGCATCACGGCGACCGAACTCGAATCCCGGCCGGCTCGCTCGATTCTCGATTTCACGTCCGCGTAGTAGGTCTGTGCGCTGGGTAAGTCGTAGGCAACCGAATAGATTGCCTCGGCGCGACGCGCCGCCAGATCGCGGCCCTGCTCGGACGCCCCGGCCTGGAACAACACCGGCCGGCCTTGCGGGGAGCGCGGAACCGTCAACGGCCCGTCCACCCGAAAATGTTTGCCGTCGTGATCGATTCGAGAAATCCTGTTTGCGTCGGCAAAACGCCCCGACCGGTCGAGAATCAGCGCGTCTTCCGACCATGAATCCCACAATGCGAGGGCCACTTCGACAAATTCGTCGGCTCGTTCGTATCGGGATGCGTGATCGGGCATCGCCTCGAGTCCGTGGTTGCGCGCCTCCTGGTCGAACATCGAGGTCACGACGTTCCAGCCGGCCCGTCCGCCGCTGATGTGGTCGAGCGAGGCCAACAGTCGCGCCGCGTGAAACGGCGTGTAGAAAGTGGTGGAAATGGTGGTCACCAGGCCGATGTCCGCTGTCGCTCGTGCCATGGCAGTCAATGCGGTGATCGGCTCGAGAAACCACGACGCACCCGACTCGGGTTCGCGAACACTGTGACCGTCAGCGAAGAAGACGGCGTCCAGCTTGCCGCGTTCGGCGATCTGGGCGAGCGACTCGTAATACGTGATGTCGCCGAGACTTTCAACCGGTGAGTCGCGATGACGCCATGCCGCACTGTGATGTCCGCAACCGAGCAGGAACGCACCTATCCGCAGCTGTGCGCCCATCAGTTCTTGACGAGTCCGCCGTCGACAACCAGGTTCTGGCCGGTCACGGCCCGCGACCATGGGGAGGCGAAAAAGAGTGCAGCGTCGGCAAATTCGTCCGGCGTGGTGACTCGGCGCAGGGGAGTGCTTGCCGCGATCATGTCGAACACGGCTTCCGGTGTTGCGGCGCTCGCATCGGTGGTGCGGAGCAAGCCGCCCGAGACCATGTTGACTGTGATCCCGTCCGGACCGAGGTCGGCGGACAGCGTCCGTGTCAGTGCCAACAGTGCGGCCTTGGCAGCGGTGTAGTCGTGGTACGGAACTACCGGATTCTGGACCAGATTGGTTCCGACAGTGATGATTCGGCCGAAGCCGAGTTCGCGCATGCCTGGTAGCGCTGCCTGGGTGGTATTGAGTGTTCCGGCAACAGCTCCGCGTAGTTGAGAGTCGAAGTCGGCCCAGGTGATCGTGTCCGCGTTCGGCCGTGCATCGCCGTTGAACGAGAAGTCGACCAGTGCATTGTCGACCACGGTCGAGATCGGTGCGTCGAATCTCTCGCGTGCAGCGGAGAACAACTGGTCGACGGAACTGCGGTCCGTCACGTCCGCCTGGACTGCGAAGGTGCGATCCTCACCCAGTTCGGCGACCAGGGCCTCGGCGGCATCGCGGCTCTTGTTGTAGTTCACGATTACGCGGGCGCCCGAGCGGGAGAATGCTCGGCTCAGTGCGGCGCCTAGCCCGCGGGCGCCACCGGTGATCAGAACGATCTGCTCGTCGAGGTTCAATGCGCGCTGAAATTGCTGTTCGGTCACGTCGACATCCCTCCGCCAGTGCTAACTGGTCAGGTTCATCGGGTCTGATCTCAGCCGACTTTTTCGGCACCCCGTGTCACCGTCCATCAGACCACGTGAGGTGAATCGTCCTGAACGCCGGGTGCGTTGTAACGGCCGGCGCGATGAGTTTTCGATCGCGCGGGAGTCGTAATTGCAAGCGAAGTGGCAACCGGCCGCTCGCCTTCGCCCCAGGAGATTCCGATGACCACCCAGCCCGTCCACAACGAAACTGTTTCCGGTAACGCCACGACGACGACACCTTCGGCCACGGCTCGCAAGCTCGGATACGTCCTGAGTGGGCTGTTCGTCGTTTTCATGCTCTTCGACGGCATCATCCACATTCTCAACCTTCAGACAGTCAAGGATGCGTCGGCTGAACTTGGGTTGCCGGACTCGCTGGCATTGACGGCTGGGGTGGTGCAACTGATCTGCCTTGCGCTGTACGTGATTCCGCGAACGTCGATACTCGGCGCGATTCTGCTCACCGGTTACCTGGGGGGAGCGGTGTTGACCAACCTTCGAGCTGAACAGCCTCTGCTGAGCACGACCCTGTTTGCCGTCTACACCGGAATCGTCATGTGGGCGGGACTGTATCTCCGGGACGAGAAGGTTCGCGAGATCATCCCGCTGCGTCGGGCCTGAAATAGGCCCCCGAGGGGGTTGCGTGGGACGCGGTGTCCCATTATGTTTGACCTCATTCAAGTCCGTCGACTGCAATCGACGGACTGGCCGTGAGGAGACACCGATGGCTCGGTCAGCGTCGATCGAAGTGGAAAAGCCGTACCACCAGGTACTGCAGACTTTGTCCGAGGGCTCAGTTGCCCGCAGTTTCGATCCCTATCTCGACATCGACTGGGATTCACCAGAGTTCGCGATCGATCCGCATGATCCGAGATGGGTGCTCTCGTCCGTGTCGGACCCCCTCGGGGCGACGCAGTGGTACCAGGATCAGTCGTTGGAGCGTCGAATCGCCATGGGAATGTGGCGTCAGGCGAACGTGACCAAGGTGGGTTCGGCCTTCGAGAGCATCTTGATCCGGGGAATGCTGCAATACATCATGGCGCTACCCAACCAGTCGCCTGAGTTCCGGTACTGCCTGCACGAGATGACCGAAGAGTGCAATCACATCCAGATGTTCCAGGAACTCGTCAATCGCATGGACATCGACGTGCCGGGTATGCGTCCGATGTTCCGGCGACTGTCGCCGATCATCGGAGTGCTGGGAGCAAAGTTCCCGGTCATCTTCTTCATCGGCATTCTGGCTGGTGAAGAACCGATCGACCACTTCCAGAAGGATCTCATCCGTGAGGGTAAGGACACGCCGCCGGCGATGCTCCGCACCATGGAGATCCACATCGCCGAAGAAGCGAGACACATCTCGTTTGCTCACGAGTTCCTGCGCAATCACGTACCCAGACTCAGTCGTACGAGTCGAGCCATCACATCGGTCGCCTTCCCCGGCGCGATGCGTTGGCTTGCGGGTGAAATCATGTCACCGCCAAAGGAATTCGCCGAAGAATTCGGAATCCCGGACGAGGTGATGAAGAGCGCCTTCTGGGGGAGCCCGCATTCACGCCGCATCCTGGGTAACTACTTCGGTGAAATGCGAGCCCTGGCAGACGAACTCGGATTGATGAATCCGGTGTCGAAGCGTGTGTGGCGAAAGCTGCGCATCGACGGCGACTACGCCCGCTACCGCGGCGAGCCGAAGCGTTCCGACAAGACCCGGATCTAGTCCGGCCGCGAAGTTCCTCCGTCGGAGGACACCAGCTCGGCTATGAGCGTGGACAATTCGACATGGGGATCGATCTGTAGTCCGCTCGAGCGGGCAACGCCGTCGAACATGTACCAGGTGTATTTCGCGAGGTCGGCGACGATCTCTTCGCGGCTCGGTTTCGGATCGGTGCTTCGGACCCAGTGGGTGAGCGTGCCCTCGACCATTGTCACCACTGCGAACGGTAGTGAATCGAAGGGTGAGGAGTCGATCCCCACGGATCGACCGACTTCGGTGATAGTGGTGCGGGCGGAGTCGGCGATTGTGGCCTTCAGACTGCTGATCGCGTCGATGCTCTCGTCGTCGTAGTCGGTGGGGCCGGTACCCATGAACTCGTGAATCCGCGGATGCTCGGTGATCCACTCGGCGACGGCGCTGATGGTTCGGGTCAGGATCTGGTCGAGAGTGCCTACCGAAATGCTCATCGAAGCATCCAGGGCCGCCGCAAATTGGCCGAGCACGAACGCTCGCACTCGTCGATCGAGGTCGTCTCGGCCGCTGAATTGGCGGTACACCACCGACTTGGCGAGGCCGGCACGATCGGCGATCTGCTGGACGGACACCTCGGCACCTGCCGCACGCTCTTCGATCAGTTCGACCGCCGAGGTGAGTATCCGTTTCTGACGCTCGGAGTTGTGTCGCTCCCACCGCGCTTCGCGACCGGTCAACTCTGCAGTGACAGGTTGCACAATTGCGTCGCTCGGCATCGCGCCAGTCTATCCGGACGGACCTGCCGTGTTTCCGACTTGTCATCGGGCGCGGCATCGGGATCGGTCGTCGGTACAACGTGGGACACTGGTCGAGTGAGGTTGTATCGAGACACGGCGGTGGTGCTGCGCCTGCACAAACTGGGCGAAGCCGACCACATCGTCACGTTGCTCACCCGTCAGTTCGGGTTGGTACGTGCCGTGGCCAAAGGTGTCCGCCGAACCACCTCCAAATTCGGTGCCAGACTCGAACCGTTTGCTCACATCGACGTGCAACTACTTCCGGGCAAGAATCTCGACATCATCACTCAGGTGCAGACGGTCGACGCATTCGCCACCGACATCGTCGACGACTACAGCCGGTACACCACGGCCTGCGCCGTACTCGAAACTGCCGAGCGGTTGGCCGGCGAGGAACGCGCGCCGGCCCCGCAGCTTCAGCGATTGACGGTGGGAGCACTGCGTGCGATCGCCGAGCAGGCACGACCGGTCGAGTTCGTGCTCGACGCGTTCTTGTTGAGAGCCATGGGCTATGCGGGTTGGGCGCCTGCCCTCGAAGAGTGCGCCCGCTGCAGTGCTCCTGGCCCGCACCGGGCCTTTCATGTCGCCGCAGGCGGAGCCGTGTGTACCTATTGCCGCCCGGCGGGTGCTGCGACGCCGTCGCCCGGAGTGCTCGACTTGATGGAAGCCCTGCTCCGAGGGGAGTGGGAGGGTACCGATTCGGCGCCCGCGACGCTGCGGACGCAAGCCAGCGGACTGGTCGCGGCACACCTGCAGTGGCATCTCGAGCGCCAATTGCGGACGTTGCCGCTGATCGAGCGTTCGAGGCCGCATGCAGCCGTCGAGGTCGACTTGCCCGTGAGGCAGGATGGAACACGTGATTCGACGACGCGAACCGCGAACTCCGCTTGATTCTGCTGCTGACCGGGTGATCCGACCACCGGACCCACATCCGTCCGGGGCGACCCCGCCGATCCTGCAGACCGAACTGATCCCGCGCCACGTCGCTTTGGTGATGGACGGCAACGGACGATGGGCGCAGGAGCGCGGTCTGCCCCGAACCGCCGGGCACGAACGCGGCGAAGCTGTCCTGATGGACACCGTCTGCGGGTGCATCGAGATGGGTGTCGAGTGGCTCTCCGCTTACGCCTTCTCCACCGAGAACTGGAAGCGCAGTCCCGACGAGGTTCGATTCCTGATGGGCTTCAACCGTGATGTCATCCGCCGTCGACGCGACGAGATGAACGAAATGGGTGTGCGTGTTCGCTGGGCCGGTCGTAAGCCACGCCTGTGGGCCAGCGTGATCAAGGAACTCGAGATCGCCGAAGAACTGACCAAGAACAACACCGTCATGAACTTGACCATGTGTGTGAACTACGGCGGCCGGGCCGAAATTGCCGATGCGGTAAAGGAAATCGCGAAGCGTGTCGCGGCCGGTGAGATCAATCCGGACAAGATCACCGAGGCGACGGTTGCCAAGTACCTCGACGAACCCGACATGCCCGACGTCGATCTCTTCCTGCGTCCGTCGGGGGAACAGCGGACGTCCAATTTCTTGATCTGGCAATCTGCCTACGCCGAAATGGTGTACCAGGAGAAGCTGTTTCCCGATTTCGACCGCCGCGACCTTTGGGCCGCCTGCGTCGAGTACGCCTCACGTGACCGTAGATTCGGTGGCGTCAAATGACAGGGGAGAACATGACCGACACCACCGACGAAGCAGCCCGCCTACAAGAACGCGCGGCCGCCTCGCTGGCGCATTTCGTGACGGTCGATGTGGCTGCCGACGGATCACTGGGTTTCCAGTACTCCGGCGCGCTGTGTTCCATCCAGGCGATGAATCTGTCCGAGGGTCTGGACGTGCTGTCCATGACGTGTGTTCTCGCATGGGACCGACCGGTGAGCGCGGCACTGCATCGCAAGGTGGCCGAGCGGAATCGCACCATCCAATTCGGCTCCATCGCGGTGTTCGGCCACGGCAGTCTGGCGGACGTCATCCTGCGTTACACGTTCCCTGCCGCCGGACTGGACGACGAGGCACTGACCACGATGTTGCTACTGGCGCTCACCGGTGCCGATACCGCCCGGCAGGGTTTGATTCCCTGACGCTCTCAGGCGGCGGCGCAGTCGCGGCAGGTGCCGAAGATCTCGACGGTGTGACTCACTTCGGTGAAACCGTTGTCCTCGGCGATGGTCTGTGACCACTGCTCGACCGTCGGGCCCTCGACCTCGACGGTGAATCCGCAGTTGCGGCACACCAGGTGATGGTGGTGCCCGGAGGAGCAGCGTCGGTAGACGGACTCACCTGTGTCGGTGCGTAGGACGTCGATGGTTCCGGCGTCGGAGAGTGCCTGCAGCGTGCGGTAGACGGTGGTCAGGCCGATGCCTTCACCTCGCTTGCGCAGTTCGTCGTGCAATTCCTGTGCCGACTTGAATTCGTCGATGTCGTCGAGCAGGGCGGAGATGGCGCTGCGCTGTTTCGTGGAACGAACGCCGACTGTGGCCGGTCCACGTTTCGAGGTCGTACTGCCCGGGGTGTTCATGCGGTGGAATCTCATCCTTCTTCGGCGTGGGCGACAGCGTCGACGACGATGTGTGCAAGGTGATCGTCGACGAGTCGATAGAGAACTTCTCGTCCGTTGCGTTCGCCGCGGACGACGCCCGCTGCTTTGAGTACGCGCAGATGCTGGCTGATGAGTGGCTGAGTGACACCGAGAGCTCCGACGAGTTCGTGAACGCAACGCTCCGACTCGTGCAACTGAAGCACGATCGCGATCCGAACGGGTGCAGCGAGCGCCCGCAGAATTTCGCCGGCTGCCGCCAGGGTTTCCTTGGGCGGCACGGGCGCGGGCGGTGCGGCTTCGAACGGGTCGTGCGTGTGTCCGAGGTCGGAATGATCATGGCTTTTGTGGAGATCGCCGGTATCCGCAATGCTCACAGCGAGGCTCCTTCGAGGGGTAGATCATGATGTCCGGGCATAGCCATCTCACCACATTATTGCAAATCACTTTCATTTTGATATGCACAAGTATGCATGTCAACCTTGGACGGAAGTGCGTGGCAGCCGCCAGATAGGCTGATGGTGCGAAAAGCGCACGAAAATCATGCATCTATTACCCAGATGGAGAGCAATCGAGTGGCACCCAAGTCCAAGATCGAAGCCGTTGTCAATCTCGCCAAGCGGCGAGGCCTGGTCTACCCGTGCGGTGAGATCTACGGCGGTACCAAGTCCGCATGGGACTACGGCCCATTGGGTGTCGAGCTCAAGGAGAACATCAAGCGCCAGTGGTGGCGCAACATGGTCACCAGCCGCGAGGACGTCGTCGGCCTCGACTCGTCGGTGATTCTGCCCCGCGAGGTGTGGGTCGCGTCCGGTCACGTCGGTGTCTTCAACGACCCGCTCGTCGAGTGCCTCAACTGTCACAAGCGTCACCGTCAGGATCACCTGCAGGAGGCGTACGCGGAGAAGAAGAAGCTCGACAACCCGGACGACGTCTCGATGGATGTCATCGGTTGCCCCGATTGCGGCACCGTCGGCCAGTGGACCGAGCCGCGCGACTTCAACATGATGCTCAAGACGTACCTCGGCCCCGTCGAGAGCGAAGAGGGCATGCACTACCTTCGCCCCGAGACCGCACAGGGCATCTTCGTGAACTTCGCCAACGTGCTGACCACCTCGCGTAAGAAGCCGCCGTTCGGCATCGGCCAGATCGGCAAGAGCTTCCGCAACGAGATCACCCCCGGCAACTTCATCTTCCGCACCCGTGAGTTCGAGCAGATGGAGATGGAATTCTTCGTCAAGCCGGGCGAGGACGAGCAGTGGCATCAGTACTGGATCGACTACCGCCTTGACTGGTACACCGGCCTCGGTATCAACAAGGACAACCTGCGTCTGTACGAGCATGCGCCGGAAAAGCTTTCGCACTACTCGAAGGGCACGACCGACATCGAGTACCGCTTCCACTTCCAGGGCAGCGAATGGGGCGAGCTCGAAGGTATCGCGAACCGTACCGACTTCGATCTCTCGACGCACTCCAAGCACTCGGGCACCGAGCTGAACTACTACGACCAGACGACGGGCGAGCGGTACACGCCGTACGTCATCGAGCCGGCGGCCGGTCTCACGCGTTCGCTGATGGCCTTCCTGGTCGACGCCTACACCGAGGACGAGGCGCCCAACTCCAAGGGCGGCGTCGACAAGCGCACAGTGCTCCGCCTGGATCGTCGACTCGCTCCCGTCAAGGCTGCCGTTCTGCCGCTCTCGCGTAACGCGGACCTGACGCCGAAGGCCAAAGATCTTGCAGCGCAGCTGCGTCAGAATTGGAACGTCGAGTTCGACGACGCCGGCGCCATCGGTCGTCGTTACCGTCGCCAGGACGAGATCGGCACACCGTTCTGCATCACGGTCGACTTCGACACTCTCGAAGACCAGGCTGTGACGGTGCGTGAGCGTGACTCCATGGCGCAGGAACGCGTCGCCCTCGATCAGGTGGAAAGCTACCTGGCCGCACGGCTGATCGGCTCCTGATTCTCGTTCGAAGCTGACGGGCGGTCCTTCTCAATCGAGAAGGACCGCCCGTTTTCTCTTTCCCCGATGGTCCTTCAGGCGCAGGATCGAAGTTATGAGAAAACTCAGCGTGACCAACAGCGTGACTCTCGACGGTGTCATGCAGGCACCTGGTGGGCCGGACGAGGACCGTCGTGGCGGATTCGAGCACGGTGGGTGGGCAGCACCCTTCAACGATTCCGTCATGGCGCAGAAGATGGGGGAGGGGATGGCGAAGAAATCGGAGTTGCTGTTGGGCCGCAGAACGTACGAAAACTTCGCCTCGTACTGGCCGTTTCAGACCGACAATCCGTTCACCGAGGTGCTCGACAACACGCAGAAATACGTAGTTTCAAGAACTTTGGGCGTACAGCTCCCGTGGAAGAACTCGACCTTGTTGAAAGGTGATGCCGCCGACGCGGTCGCCACGCTCAAGGAAAGTGAGGGCCCGGATCTGGTGATTCTGGGCAGTGGCGACTTGATCACGTCCTTGGCCGATCGGCGTCTCGTCGACACCTACACTCTGCTGATACATCCGCTGGTTCTCGGAACTGGGCGCAGATTATTCCCCGACGGAGCTGCGCTCGCTCAGTTCACCCTCACCGACAGCGTCCCTACGACAACAGGCGTCATCATCGCGACGTATCAGTTGAGCTGAACGCAGTTGAGCTGAACACAGTCGAGCTGAGTACATCAGGGAACTCGCCGAAATGCCGAATCTGCCAGCGCTGAGTTCTGACTGCTTGCGCGCTGGTCGGCGTAACCCAGGGCGCATAGACCCGGACAGCGCGCTTACCGCCGGAGAAGTTCGTCGAGACGATCTCGTGTTCGACGAGGGTTTCGACGGGAAAGACGAAGTGCCCCGAATGCTCTTCGTCGTATACCTTCACCACAAACAGCGCGACGCCGTCGCTGGTGTCGAATGGGCGGATGGGCCCGGCCTCGGAACGGCGCCACAGCGTGACGAACTGACCGAGCTTGGTCGGCGTCGTCTTGGCGGTTCGATAGACGGAGGCAAGGCCGTTGACGGTCAACGTGTGAGCGTCGTACTCAGCACCCTCGGACTCGGGAATCGGTGTGGACCAGGTAAATCCGTCGGCGTTCATCGGCACCGATGATGCCACGAACCACCGACAACCTTCGTGACGAACGCTGTCGGTGGTAGTCCCGATTCAGGCCGAAGGCACCTTGTCGAGGAACCCGAGGACAAGCGTCACCCGGCCGTCGTCGTCGCGTTCGAGTACGTCGAATCCGTCGATCAGTGACTCGGCCCCCGACGGGCCGAGAGCCCAACCGAATCGGGCCTGTCGGTGATGCGCGTCCACCGGTCCGACGAGGGTGAAGTGCATGCCCGGAAATTGTTGCTGCACAGCGTTGATCATCGCGTCGATCTGATCGTGTCCGGTGACGTCCGCGAGCGGATCGGTGTAGCGACCGCCGGGTGCGAACAATTGCTCGACCCGTGCTTTACGGGCGGTGGTTTCGGTTTCGTTCCACATGTCGATGTAGGCGTCGGCGATTGCGTCGAAGTCGCTCATGGTCGCTCCCTTGATCAGTTTCCGGTGGTGAATGTCCGGCGGCCTCGCTGGCTGAGACCACTGTTCCTCCGAAACTGCTTCGGGTCGATTACCTCTGAGGTCATGGCCTCGGCTACCTCGGGTCGCTAACTTGAAAGAATGACCTTCGAGACGATGGACGTGGGCTCCGAACTCAAGCGGTGGCGGGAGCGGCGAAGGCTCACTCAGTTGGGACTCTCGGCGGCGGCAGGAGTGTCGACCAGGCATCTGAGCTTCATCGAAACCGGCCGCTCCAAGCCGAGCCGGGACATGATTCTTCACCTGTCCGAATGTCTGGATGTTCCTCTACGACAACAGAACACGCTTCTGCTGGCAAGTGGCCACGCGCCGGAGTACTCGCAGAAGTCGTTAGCAGAAGCGCCGATGTCAGCGGTGAGTGAGGCCATCGATCGCATCATCGACGCGCATGACCCGTATCCGGCCGTGGTGGTCGATCAGCAGTGGGAGATGGTCGCCGGGAACCAGGCCGTGGGAATTTTGACCGCGGGCGCCGCTGATTTCCTCCTGGAACCACCGGTGAACGTATTGCGTCTGAGCTTGCATCCCGAGGGCATGGCGCCGCGGATCGTGAACCTCGCGCAGTGGCGGGCCCACCTGCTCACAAGGCTGGCTCGGGAAGTGGAGGTCAGTGCGGATGCGCAGCTGTCGTCGTTGCTCGACGAGCTGCGCGCCTATCCGAGCGGCGGAGACTGGCACGACGACCGCGCGAATTCCCTGCTGGTTCCGTTGCGTGTACGCGTCGACGATACCGAACTGGCGATGTTCAGCACCACCACCGTGTTCGGTACGCCGCGCGACGTCACGCTCGCAGAGATTGCGATCGAATCGTTCTACCCGTCGGACACGCAGACGGCCGACTACTTTCGATCGGCCGCCGAGGTCACAGGGACTTCTTGCCGAACTTGAGCTTCCACGGCACCAGTGCAGACTCCAACTGAACCGAGAGACTCATCTTGGAGACGCCTTCGGTGCGCTCCTCGAAGCGGATGGGCGTTTCGGCGATCTTCATGCCGCGCTGAACAACTCGGTAGTTCATCTCGACCTGGAACGCGTAGCCGTTGCTCTGCACCGATTCGACGTCGATGTCGCGCAAGGTCTTTGCATGCCACGCCTTGAAGCCGGCGGTCGCATCCTTGACGTGCAGTCGCAGAATAGCGTTGACGTAGAAGTTCGCCCAGGCGGACAAGGCCTTGCGGTGCCACGGCCAGTCGCCGGCGACTGCGCCGCCTTCGACGTAGCGGGAGCCGAGAACGACTGCCGCGTCGGTAGTGGTGAGGATCTCGATCATGGCGGGGATCGCTTCGGACGGGTGCGAGAGATCTGCGTCCATCTGAATGACGATGTCTGCGTTCTCTGCCAGAGCCCGGCTCATGCCCGCGACGTAAGCACGGCCGAGTCCGTCCTTGACCGTGCGGTGAAGCACTCCGACCGGGATGGGACCGTCGATACCCAACTTGTCCGCAACCTCGCCCGTTCCGTCGGGGGAGTTGTCATCCACCACGAGGACGTGCAGGTTCGGGATCTTCAACGCGGCGAGGCGATCGACGAGCTTTGGCAGGTTCTCACGCTCGTTGTATGTAGGTACAACGACGGTTATCTGCGGGGCGACGCTTTCCATAACACCTTCGTATGATCTGTGATCCCGACTTGCCGGATGAAGCGTACGACGAGTGCGGTCGTGAACAAAGTAGGGATTTTACTACCTCGACGGGATCCGTCAGAACCGGCCGCCGCCGCCTCGACTGGTTCGGCCGCCGCCCCCGCCGCCGAAACCACCGCCGCCGCCACCGCGACCGGAGCGTCCGCTGCTGCTCGGTCCGCCGTACGAGCGGGGCCCTCCGCCACCTCGCAGAATGCTGTTGATCAGGATGCCGCCGAGGATCGCTCCCGTCGCATCGCCGCCGCCACCGCGGGGTCGTTGGTTTGCTTCCCAGGTGTTGACGTCGTTCTGCGCGGCGCGAAGTGAGTGCGTCGCCAAGGTGGTCGCGGCCTGGGCGTGTTGCAGCGCCTTCGACGGATCCGAGGCCTGCAATTGCTGGGCCGCCTGCAGGTGCCGCTGAGCCTCGGCGTAGCGAGTGCGCGCCTCCGCTCCGATCGCGCCGCGCCTGGTTCCGAGGAAGTCGCCTGCAGCGGTCACCTGAGCCTGTGCGGCCAGAATGTCCTGGGCGAGGCGCTGCTGTGCACGTTCGAGCTGCTGCTTCTGCTCCTGAGCGTCGGCAAGAAGCGCGTCGAGTTGGGCGTCGGCTGCGACGATCTGGTTGAAGGCTGTCAGCGGATCGCTGTCCTTCGACGTCTGAGCATTCGCCAACGCTGCCTGGGCTGCGGCCTTCGCGTCCGCCAACTTCTGCCCGCCTTGCGCCAGGTAAGCGTCCGCAGCGGTGATGCCCTGCTGGACGTCGTCCATCGCGGACGGAAGTGTCGCGATGGCGTTTCGGATGTCGTCGGCGGCGTGATCGACGCCGTCGAGTAGCTTGCGTGCCTGATCGAGGGCGGCTTCGGCCGTGCGAATCGCAGTGACGGCAGCGCCTTGCTTACCGGCCGGCAGTGCCGTCGCGTCTCGTCCTTCCTCGATCGACTTCTCGGCGAGCGTCAGGCGCTCACTCGCCATCGTGACGTTGTTCACGACCGATGCCAGCGTCGGCGCGGGGAATTGATCCTTCAATTTGGTCAGAATCGCCTCGGATTCGGGCAAGCGCACGCTGAGAGAAACAACACTCTGCGTCAACGCATCGAGACGGGCGGGGGCGTTGATGAGAAGGTCGCGAAGCCCGTCGAACTCCTCGACGCGAGCTTCGAGTTCTTGGTCGGCTCGACCGCACGAGGAAATGATGTCGATCAGCATCTGGCGGCGTTGATCGGGAGTTTCCGGGATGGCGTCGTCGAGTCGCTGCCTGATCGCGAAGGCTTCGGCGAGGGTGGCCTTGGCCTTGTCGAATGCTGCCGAGAAGGGTGCGACGGCGGAATCTCCGAACTCGCTGCGGGCCAGATCGAGTTCCTCCTGGCTGCCGGCGATCGCGTTGTCCGTCTCGACGAGGATCTCCTTCGCGCGTTCGTCGAGCGTTGGCAGCGGGAGTGCATTGAGGCTGGCGATGTCGTCGGGGGAGATGTTCTTCGCGGCTTCGACGCTTGCCTTGTTCTTGTCGTTCTTGCGCTTGCGTGAGTACAGGACCACGCCGCCCGTCCCGACCACCACAGCGCCGCCCGCGATGAGGAGTGTTCCGACTCCCATTCCGCCGCTCGTGTTGTTCGCGTCGCCGAGTGCGCCGGCCGCGGCAATCGCCGCGCCGGTCCAATCATCCTCGGCGAGAGCCGGTTCCACCGCGTCGGTATTGATCGATTCGATGTCGGAATCCGTGATGTTGCTCAGCTCAGCGGGCACATCGAGGTAGTAAGCACGCTCCGCCGTGGCAACTGCAAGCAGGACGGACTTGGTACTCAGCGTCGACTTCGTGGCTGTCTGCTGCGCCCACGCCTGGCCACCCAGGTTGTTGAAATCGGGGACGAACGCGACCCACAGATCGATCTGGTGGTCCTCGCCGAGTTGATCGATCGCGGCTTGTATGTCGCTGCGTTGCCCGGCGTCGAGAACCCCGGAGGTGTCGGTGATGTGATTCGGCAACACCATCGGGGCGTCCGCCGAGGCGAGCGCAGGACTGAAGACGAGCGCCAGCAGAGCGAAAATCGCAGCGACGGCGGCGGCGCTTCCCCGACGGCGAACGGGTCGGGTGATTGTCCGACTCTGCTCTACCGAGGACAACTGCGAGAAGTGTGGTGCGAGGGCCATGACGCAAATCTATCCGTTGTGGCGCGTCGGCATCGGAGGTGATCGCCGCGAACTGGCAGAATTGCGGGAGTGAAACCTGCTTTCGGTAACCGCCCCCACGACCCATCACCCTCACGGGCGGGCGGCTTCGGGGCAGGATTGGCTCGCTGGACGCGCCGACTGATCGCCGGTGCCGTGTTGATGGCCGTGGTTCTGGTCGGGGGTACTGCGTTCCGGGTGTGGCAGGTGGCGCGCATCGACGACACGCGGCCGGCCGACGCGATAGTCGTTCTGGGCGCGGCTCAGTATTCCGGCACTCCGTCGTCCGTCTTCGAGGCCCGACTCGAGCAGGCGTACAAGCTGTACAAGCGCGGAGTGGCGCCACAGATCATCACTGTCGGCGGCAAACAAGAAGGTGACGAGTACACCGAAGCGGCGTCGGGAAAGATGTATCTGACCGATCGCGGAATTCCTTCGAGTGCGATCACCGCGGTGGAGACCGGTTCGGACACACTGCTCAGTATCGACGCGGTGAGCGCCGAGATGTCCTCGCAGGGAATCAATTCCGCTGTCCTGGTCAGTGACCCGTGGCACTCCTTGCGAACGCGGACGATGGCCCGCGACACAGGACTCCAGGCGTGGACCGCACCTACTCGTCAGGGCCCGGCTGTCTTCACCCGCGAATCCCAGTTGCACGGAATCGCTCGCGAAACCGGCGCGCTGCTCTGGTATCAGCTCACGCACTTCTCGGCAGACTTCCCCTACACGGCAGGGCAATAGAGACCATGACAGCTCACACCACCTACGGAGGCGGCACCTACTCCGAACACGACCTCGAACGTCGTGTCGTCGAGGCGCCGAAGCGAGCGGGGTTGCCGGGTTCGCAGATCGCAGCGGCGCAGCATCGTTCGGACTTCTCGCGAGATCGGGCGCGTGTCCAACACTCCGCGGCTTTGCGGCGCTTGGCCGACAAGACCCAGGTTGTCGGCCCGCGCGACGGTGACACACCTCGCACGCGGTTGACGCACTCGATGGAGGTCGCACAGATCGGGCGAGGGATCGCCGACGGACTCGGTTGCGATCCGGACCTGGTGGACCTCGCCGGTCTCGCGCACGACATCGGGCACCCACCGTACGGTCACAACGGCGAGAAGGCCCTCGACGAAGTCGCCAAGGACTGCGGAGGTTTCGAGGGCAATGCGCAGAATCTGCGGATCTTGACCAGCCTCGAACCCAAGATCCTGCGCCCCGACGGTCTGAGCGCAGGCCTCAATCTCACCAGGGCGTCACTCGACGCAGCCATCAAGTATCCCTGGACCCGCCCTGAGCCCGGCGCGAAGTTCGGGGCATACGACGACGACGCAGAGGTGCTCGCCTGGGTTCGCGAGGGAGCGCCCGAGCGTCGGCAATGCCTGGAAGCTCAGGTCATGGACTGGGCCGACGACATCGCGTACTCCGTGCACGACGTGGAGGACGGGGTGATCGCAGGCCGTATCGACCTTCGCTCGCTTGCTGATCCGTCCGAGCAGCGCGCACTGGCAGAACTGGGGGCCTCCGAGTTTCGGGGGTTGGTAGTCGACGATCTGATCGACGCCGCTCAACGGTTGTCCGAACTCCCCGTCGTACGCGGGGTCGGAAGTTTCGACGGAACACTCGGAAGTTCCGTCGCGTTGAAGAATCTCACGAGTGAATTGGTGGGTCGCTTCGCCACCGCGGCGATCGCCAGCACCCGGCTGACACACGGTGACCGACCCCTCTCGCGCTATCAAGCCGACCTCGACATACCCGAGGCCGTCGCATCCGAGGTGGCGTTGCTCAAGACCGTGGCGCTGTACTACGTGATGTCCGACGCCGGACACAAAGCGCGTCAGGATCGGCAGCGTGATCGTGTTCATCGCGTCGCGGAATGGCTGCTGGCAACTGCGCCGGCCGGGCTCGATCCGATCCTGCTGCCCGCGTGGGAACGCGCCGCGGACGACGGTGCTCGGGTCCGGGTAGTGGTGGATCAGATCGCGTCGTACACGGAGAGTCGGCTCGAACGGGTGGACAAAGCGAGCCTGGGCGCGCAGGCCAGCTGGGGCTGAGCCACTTACGCCCTCAGCAAGTCATCCGCGTCGACGGGTCGGTAGTGGTATCGAGCCACTTGCCGTAAGCGTCGCCACCTGCTGCGCGAACGTCCTTGCAGATCTTCGACTCGGTGTTCCCGGATTCGCGATACACCGTGTAGATCGCCGTCCCCGAATCGGAGACTTGACGCAGTGACGGGCAGGACTGGTCTGTGCGTAGGTATTTCGAGCCGGGGAACGCGTCGAGGTAGTTCTGGATCTCGCTGGCGTACGTTGCCGGATCGGTGGCATTGGCCAACACCACGATTCCGGTTCCTTTGCATGAGGGGACGGTGATCGGCTTGCTCACCCCGAGATCGCCGTTCTTCGTGGCGGGGTTCGGCGCCCGCGTGGTCGTGGTTGCCTGCTGTCCGGCGGTGGGTAGCGGCTCGAGCTTCGGCGTTCTGACCGGATCCTGAATGGGTGCCGGTGCCGACGTGGCGGTGGAAGCTGCTACAGCGGTTGGTGATTCGGGGCCCGAATTCCCCAGCGTCACCCAGGCCGCCGTGCCTCCTGCGGCCAGAACGAGTGCAATTCCAGCCGCACCGATCGCGATCGGTGCTCGGTTTCGCTTGGTCTTTGTCACGATGTGCGTGTAGTTCCCGTGAGCGGGATTCGCCGTGGTGTAGGTGGGCTGCCCGACGATCGTGGGTTGCAATCCGCCGGCGGCACCGGGGGTGTGGGTCGTCGAGAGGGCCTGCCGCGCTTGGAGTGCGAGCGCTCCCGTAGTCGGATAGCGGTGTGCGGGATCCTTTGCCATGCCGCGAGCCACGATGGCGTCAAGGCCTTGCGGGAGCGACGGAACCGCCAGTGTGGGGCGTGGCGGCGGAGCGTTCAGGTGCGAATTGACCAGATGCTCGATGCTTGTGGTGTTGAAAGGTGTTGTTCCGGTGAGTGATTGGTAGAGGACACAAGCCAGGGAATAGACATCCGCTGCGGCCGTCGGCGTTTCGATTCCGAACCGCTCCGGCGCCATGTATGCATACGAACCGACTGCGCTTCCCTCGGTGGTGATCTTCGTGTCCGTCTGTGAGTAGGCGATTCCGAAGTCGACGAGGTAGGCGAAGCCGTTGTTCGTGAGAATGATGTTGTCTGGTTTGACGTCACGATGGATGAGCCCGCGGGCATGGGCGGCGTCCAACGCCGACGCGATTTGCGAGACGATGTCGACGGCTCGTACAGGCGTGAGTCGGCCGAATTCGGTCAACTCGGCTCGCAACGTATGACCTTCGACCAATCGCATGTCGATGAAGAGAACTCCGTCGATCTCGCCCCAGTCGTGCACCGGGATCACGTGCGGTTCGTTCAGGGCGGCGGTGGTGCGAGATTCTCGGCGGAAACGAGCTTGGAATGACGGGTCGGCCGCAAGCTCTCGATGGAGCAACTTGAGAGCGACCAGGCGATCCTTCGAGGTGTCGTACGCCTCGTACACTTCACCCATTCCGCCTCGGCCGAGGAGGCTACGCAACTCGTACACGCCGAATCGGGTTCCTGATCGCCCTTCGTGCGAGCTCGAGGCGTTTTCAGTCATCGTCGGTCCCATCGCTGCGGTGCAGAGTCGGCCATCAACATATCGTTGTCAGGAGGTGCCGGGGGACCGCCTAGACTGATGTACGTGGCGGGCCGAATTTCTGACAGAGACATCGCGGCCATTCGCGAACGCACTCGCATCGAGGACATCGTCGGTGAATACGTTTCACTCAAGCGTGCCGGTGGCGATTCGATCAAAGGTCTGTGTCCCTTTCACGACGAGAAGTCGCCGTCGTTCCATGTGCGACCCAACCACGGCCTCTACCACTGCTTCGGCTGCGGTGAGGGTGGTGATGTGTACTCGTTCCTGCAGAAGATGGATCACATCAGCTTCGTAGAGGCCGTCGAGCAGTTGGCGGATCGACTCAGCTACACGATTTCGTATGAGGGCGGCGGACCGTCCGTTCAGCGCGATCGCGGCACCCGTGCACGCTTGATCGCAGCAAACGCGGCGGCTCAGGAGTTCTACGCCGCTCGTCTGCGCGAACCCGATGCCCAGGCGGCTCGCGACTACCTCACCGAGCGAAACTTCGACGGTGCAGCGGCCTTGCAGTTCGGGTGTGGATACGCGCCAGAAGGTTGGGACACTCTCACAAAACACTTGATGTCCAAAGGTTTCGAGTTCAAAGAACTCGAAGCAGCCGGGCTGTCCAAAGAAGGCCGGCGAGGTCCGATCGACCGGTTCCATCGCCGACTTCTGTGGCCGATCCGCAGCGTCGCCGGTGACGTCATCGGCTTCGGTGCCCGCAAGCTCTTCGACGACGACACCATGCCGGGTAAGTACGTCAACACGCCGGAAACGATTCTCTACAAGAAGTCTCAGGTCCTGTTCGGCTTGGACCTCGCCAAGCGCGACATCGCCAAGGGGCACCAGGCGGTAGTCGTCGAGGGTTACACCGACGTCATGGCGATGCACTTGGCCGGCGTCAAGACCGCCGTCGCTTCGTGCGGAACCGCCTTCGGTGAGGAGCACCTTGCGATGCTCCGTCGACTCCTGATGGACGACAGCTACTTTCGCGGTGAAATCATCTACACCTTCGACGGTGATGCCGCGGGGCAGGCCGCTGCGATGAAGGCGTTCGAGGGTGATCAGAAGATGGCCGGGCAGACGTTCGTCGCCGTCGCGCCCGACGGAATGGACCCGTGCGATCTGCGACTGAAGTCTGGTGACGCCGCCGTTCGCGACCTCGTGGCACGGCGCACTCCGATGTTCGAGTTCGTGGTGAAGTCCATCCTCACCGAACACGATCTGGAGACCGCTGAAGGTCGTGTCGAGGCACTGCGTCGTACCGTGCCCGTCGTTGCGCAGATCAAGGAATCAACTCTGCGCGACAGCTACGCGAATCTGTTGTGCGGATGGGTCGGTTGGGACGATCTTCCGTCGGTTCGACGACGCGTGCGTGACGAAGCTCGCAAACGGGCGTCGACGCGTGGATCGTCACCGGCGCCCAAGCGTCGTCAGGTTGTCGACCAACCTGCTGCCGATGCGCTTGCGCTGCCGATCGGAATCTCCAGGCCCCGGCCCAACGATCCCGCGCTCTCGACGCAGCGAGCTGTCCTCAAGGCCGCATTGCAGCACCCTGGCATCGCCGGCAGTGTCTTCGACTCGTTGCCGCCCGAGACGTTCACCCACCCCGCCTACGTTGTCATCAGACAGGCAATGGCTGACGCCGGTGGAACGAGCAAGGGACTCGGCGGCGCCGAGTGGATCGAAGTCGTTACCAAGGGCGTCGAAGACATGACGGTGGCCTCGGTTGTATCTGAGCTGGCCGTCGAACCGATGCCGTGTGACGAAGACACGGTTCCGCGCTACATCAACGGAGTGCTCGCACGACTGCAGGAAGCGTGGGTGGGCGAGCAGGTTGCCGACCTCAAATCCAAGCTTCAGCGCGTTTCACCTGCTGCAGCCCCCGAGGAGTACAACTCACTGTTCGGCGACCTCGTGGCGCTGGAGCAGTATCGCCGACAGCTGCGTGAGCAGGCTGTCGGCGACCAAAGCGTCTGACCTAACGGTTTTTCTTCAACTGGTCGTGGGGGACCAGAATCGTAGTCTCCTCGTTGATCGGCTTCATCGGCTCGAGCTTGGGCTGAGTACTCAGTGAGTCGGCCAGCTTCTGCCGTGACGCGTCCAACACCTTCTTGGTGGCCGGACTGGTGGCCACCGCCTTCGCGGCCCGGCTGATCTGCTCGTATCGTGCGCGGCCCGCTTTGGTTCCCAGGACGTACCCAGCTGCAACACCGATCAACAAACGCATCATTCCTGCTTCCCTCCAGCACCGATCGTCCTGACTCCATCCTGCCTGATGACTCGCTGGGCAGGCGATTTGGTACTTCGGTGAAGGATTCGCTACAGTTTCTCAGGCAACGCCGGAACGGGCGAAGCGAGCAAGACAATCCCCTGTAGCTCAATTGGCAGAGCTTCCGACTGTTAATCGGACGGTTGCTGGTTCGAGTCCAGCCGGGGGAGCAGCAAAGCCCCTCACCTGAGAAATCGGGTGGGGGGCTTTCTTGTTTTGATCTGACCTAGTGCGCTCGCAGCAGACCCACCGATCGAAGTGCCGATTCGACGTCTGCCGCCTTGTTTGCTTGTTCGCCGCGAATTCCCAGCCGTCGAGCGCTGAGGACGTTCACCGGGTTGTCGTCGACGAAGAAGGTCTGCTGTGGACGCGCTTCGAGCAACTCCAGCGCAGCCAGGAAGGCCGCAGGTTCGGGTTTGGTAGCTCCGAGCATGCAGGAGAAAACATGCTCGTCGATTGCCGATGGAGTTACGACACTCTCGATGGCGGCCAAGAGAACAGGTCCGTTGTCGGAGAGTGTGGCGACCACGACCCCCTCGCTTCGAAGCGCGATTGCGAGATCGATGACCGCGCGGTCCGGGATGAAGGCCTTGGCCCAGGCTCGGCGTAGCTCGTCGCGGTCACCAGGAAACCCGAGTCGTCGAAAGCGTTCCAGGATCGCGGTTTCGGAGTGAATGCCGAGATCGCATTCCTGGTCGAACCCGGACGCGAACACGAGGGCATGAATCTCGTCTTCCGTGACGCCGATGGCCGCAGCCAGTTCTGCGGCGCGACGGTCAGGCTCGAATCGACACAGCACACCGCCCAAGTCGAACAACACGAGTTCAGGTGGTCCGCTGTCGTTCGCCATGTCGGAGAGGATAGGCGGCATCAGCACCCGTGAACGCGACGCGAAGATATTGGCGATAGATACACCAAAGCCCGACGCAAGTGTCTGCGTCGGGCTTTCGGTGGAACCGTCGAACTGTTTGACCGGTGCGCCTACTTCGCTGCGCGATCCGACGGCTCGAACAGCCGGATGATGTGGCTGGGGTTGATGTAGTAGACACCATTCGGAGAATTGAGAACGAGAGTGTCTTCGGTGAAATCGGTGACGGTGCCGTTCAGTTTCGCGCCGTCGGACATGATGATCCGGATCGTGGCCTTCGAGTTCTTGAATTCGGTCAGTGCAAGCTTCATGTGGTGATCCTGTTCCGTGGGGTGTGCACTCCCACGGTATCGGCTCATCGCGCCTGTGCCGACCAACCTTGGAAGACTCGACTCGAAAGAGTGCAACGCGTCACCGCCTGCCCGATTGTGATCCGCGTCGGATGTGCCGGTAACATTCGGATTCGCCGCGATGCATCGCATCCGGATGGGGCGGTAGCTCAGTCGGTTAGAGCCGTGGACTCATAATCCATTGGTCGCGGGTTCGAGCCCCGCCCGCCCCACATTCAGTTGCCGTGAGCCCGCAGGTCAGACCCAATGACTTTTGTCGAAAGTCATGCTGCCGACGATCGCAACGGCGACAAGTGCGCAGAGTGCAATCAACAGGGCAGTTGCCCACAGGTTGTTGGTGCAGTTGCCCACACGTAGTTGGTATTGAATCGCACGCAACGCGCATGCGGGTACGGCTGAGTTGATCCTTCGTGGCTACACAAGTAAATGTCGTACCGCGATCGTCGATCTCGGACGAGGTGAAAGTCTCGGATCCGGATACCCAATCCTCGACAAGTATCGGGAGCGCAGTGCAATTGGGCGCAACCGAGCGAGCGACGTGCCGGACGTGAAGGAAAAGTAGGTACCTATCCGGGTATTTCAGCGTATGTGCTCGACGTACAGAAGTGTCACGCTTTAGACGTGCCTACCGGTGTAGGTACAAGGCAGTCGAGCCGTCCCCCCCGCGGCTCGGCTGCACCCAAATGTTGACGCGCTGACCGGCAGCCGACTGTCGGAAACGACTCCACGCGAGGAACGGCAACGATAGTGGGCCCCGCAACTGCGGGGCCCTTTCTCTGTCTGAAAAGCGCTGTCGGACTTGGGTCATCACCATTGAGGACTTCGTGCTCGATCACTGGAAACGAGAGCCAACGAGGGCTGTCTCGCCGTCCTTGTCTGCGTCGGATCCATTTTGCCGAGCTTCGTGAATTGCAGAATCCGCAGTCCGCGAGAGCTCAGTAGTTGCCTCGATCGGGTGCAAAACCGGGCAATCGGAACAAAACACTTGTCGATGCGTTACAATTATTGTTAAAGTGTAACGATGAACTGCAAGTGAACAGCAACTTCAAGGTCTCGCTACCGGAAGCCGATGGGCGCCGGGGGAGATTCGTCTGCTGTCGATGGACGCGACGCCGTTGGGCCGCACGGATAAAGGCTCTGCGAATTGCGCCGGGTCGCACCCCTGATCAACCTGACAGACCAACGTAACGGAGAACATACTGTGACAATCAAGAACTCGATCGGGCCTGGTGTCGAAGCCGATCATGGAAACAGGCTGTTCGGCAACACTATTCGATCAGCTGAAGGTGAGGAACTCGTCCAGCGGCTGAATGCCATGTTCGAGCGAGCGAACAGCACAGGTCAGGTGGTGAATCAACGAGAACTCTCGACCGTGCTTTCTGTGCGGAGATCCGAGGGTTCCCCGGGCGACCGGTCATTTCCGGCGCCTGACAGGCTGATGCATGCGATCGAGGGACTCTCGTACGAATCCCTTTCCCTGTTGATTTGTGCGGCCGAGCATTTACTGCGTTCGGAAGGGGTACATGTCGACTCGACGCCCTTCACTTGAGGGGCGACGAGACCCGTCGAGGAAATCGAAGTGATCGGTCCGTCGCCGACGAACGAGTATTTTGTCACGATCGGAATGACGTAGTTACGTCGTCGTTTGTAATTCTGTTGTGCGACCGGCGAATCAGGCCTCCGGCGTTGCTCGGTCGCACGATCCCGATTCCGCTGCTTCGAAGGCTTCTTGGTGCGCTCACGCGCCTCAGCGTCGAATCCTCTCCAGTCGTCGTGCGGCCCGCTCATGTCATCGCGGACTCGATCGATCGGCGACGTGGAATCAGTCGGAGTATGTCCAGTTCTTCGGCCGATCCGAGTATCGACCGGCAAATCTTGTCGACGGAGTCAGATGCCGGATACCGGCACCGAAATACGGATCAACATTCACCTCGGGAAGCCGCATGAAGTGAATTGACTATCGCAGTCTGCTGTTGTGGTGTGAACGCTGCCCAGGCGCTGGCGGAACCCGCGAGTTCAGGGACATCGTTCCATCCAGGGCTCTGTAGCCGGGCCAACGCCGCCTCGACCGTCCCGAAAACTTCGAGGTACGCATGTGCGTCGTCGCATGTGAAGGCGAGTTCGTGTGGTTCGGCGTCGCCCCCGTCCCCGCCACACGAAGTAAGCATCAGCACGAATGGAATCGCAATACCGACCATGATGCGCTTCATCGGCCAATCGAAGCAGACCGACTCCGCTCCCGCGGACTATTCTCGATGCATGCCGATCACCCCGGATACAAAGAACTGGACCTGGGTCCTCGAACGCCCATGCGGCGAGTGCGGGTTTGATTCGTCCGCTGTTGCGTTCGCGGATGTTCCAGATCTTGTGCGTAGCAATGCCGTCTCGTGGGCCGAGGTACTGGAGGGCGAGAATGTGACGGAGCGACCGGACAGCGAAACATGGTCAGCGCTGGAGTATTCCGCCCACGTACGCGACGTGTTCAGGATCTTCAAGGTGAGGTTGGAACAGATGCTCGAATTCGACGATCCGCTATTCGAGAACTGGGATCAAGACGCAACAGCTGAGGCCGAGCGGTACAACGACCAAGATCCGGCAACGGTGGCATCGGAATTGTCCGACGCCGCGGCCGAAGTCGCGAACGCCTTCGAAACCGTGCCAGAGGGTAGCCGCCTACGACGGGGTCTCCGCAGTGACGGATCGGCGTTCACCGTCGAATCGTTGGCGGCCTACTTCATTCACGATCCGATCCATCACCTGCACGACGTCTCCGCGTAGTCAGAGCCCGCGCACCTCCTCGAGGGTTCTTCTGGCTCCGACGGAGTGCAACGAGTCGAGGGTCTTTCGGAAGCTTGCGACAAATCGGCGATCGTCCACGAGATCACCGAACACTTGTCGGTACCCGATGAAGGCCAACGGGTCGCTCGACTGTTTCTGGGCGAGCGGCACCAGAGCGTCCGACAGCTGATCGACGACGGTGATGGGATCTCCGTTCTCGTCTGTGCCCTCGGCGTAGCGGGCCCAGCTGGCGACAATTGCGGTGGACAGGTTGATCGACCCACCGGTGTCGAGTTGGGTCCGGATGACGGGCAACAGCCACTTGGGAATTCGATCGGACGACTCGGCGCACAGACGCACAATCGTGTCGCGGACCTGGGGGTTCGAGAATCGTTCGATGAGGGTCTTCTTGTACTGATCGAGGTCGACGCCGGGTACCGGGTCAAGGGTCGGCGTCGCTTCCAGATTCATGTAGTCGAGCAGGAACCCTGACAAGAGTTCGTCCTGGCATGCCTCGTGGACCAGGCGGTATCCGGCAAGGTAGCCGAAGTACGCGATGCCTTGATGGCTGGCATTGAGAAGGCGCAGTTTCATCAGTTCGTACGGGCGAACATCCGGCACGAGATTGACGCCGGCATTCTCCAGAGGTGGCCTGCCTGAGGTGAACTCGTCCTCGAGGAACCACGCGGTGAACGGCTCAGCCGCGACCGGCCACTGATCGTCCACGCCAAACGTCTCGGCGATCTCGGTGGTCACCTCGGCTGTCGTGACGGGTGTGATCCGGTCGACCATGGAGTTGGGGAAGGCGCCGTTCTCGTCGATCCATTCCGCAAGTTCGGGATCCTTCAGAGCGGCGAAGGCTTCGACAGCCGTCTTGGCGACCGATCCGTTGCCTTCGATGTTGTCGCAACTCATGATCGTGAACGGGGCGAGGCCCCGGTCGCGACGGAGTGCGAGTGCCGCACAAATCAGACCGAAGGTGGTGCGGGGGAGTGTTCCCGGCTCGAGATCGTGCATTACATCGGGATCGGACGCGTCGAACTCACCCGTAGTGTGCGAGATGTTGTATCCGCCCTCGGTGATGGTGAGAGATACGATTTTCGTCGATTCGGATGCCATCTTTTCGATCACCGCCTCCGGATCCTCCGGAGCGAACAGGTACTCGACGATCGACCCGATGACCCGGGCCTCGAGGGTTCCGTCGGAATGCTTGAGCGCCAGCGTGTAGAGGCAGTCCTGCGCGCGGAGTGCGTCTTTCATTCGCTTGTCCGACGGCATCACTCCCACTCCGCAGATTCCCCAGTCGAAGCCCTCACCGCGTCGCAGGAGAGCATCGATGTACATGGCCTGGTGTGCACGGTGAAAGCCTCCGACACCGAAATGCACTATGCCGGTAGTAACTTTGCTCCGGTCGTAGGTCGGCACTTCGAGTGCAGCATCGAAGTCGAGCAGGGTCTTCGTATTGAGTTCCATGAAAGTACTAGTCTCCTTCGGCGACAATGACTACGGCTTTGATGCTGCCGGGAATGCGATCGGCCACCAGGGCCTCTTGCGACTGTTCGAGTGAAAAGCGTGCTGTGACCATCGAGTCCAGATCGACGCGCCCGGCAGCGACCAGTGCGGCGGCGATCGGCCACGTGTTGGCGTATCGGAACACTCCGGTGAGCATCAGTTCGCGATTCTGAATGATCGGGACCGGCAACGGTATCTCGTCGGCACCCATTCCGACCAGAACGACGGTTCCAGCGGGCCGAACTGCGTGAATCCCGTCGATCACTGCGGCCGTGGCACCCGACGCGTCGATGAATGCGTCGACGGCCAGCGAGCGTACGTCGCTTACATGGGGATCAACGACGGTTGTTGCGCCGAATTTCAGTGCCACATCACGCCGGGCCGCGTCGATGTCCGAGACGATGACTTCCGTCGCGCCGAATGCCTTGGCCACCTGCGTCGTCACGATTCCTACCGGGCCGGCGCCGGCGATCAACACCCGAGAGCCGGCAGTGATCCCCGCCTTCTGGGCTGAGGCGATCCCTACGGAAAGTGGCTCGAACAGCGCAGCTGCCTCGTAGGACACGGAATCTGCGATGGGATGGGCGAAGTCGGCACCGATCGTGACGTAGTCGGTCAGCGCACCGTCGATCGGCGGCGTCGCGAAGAACTCCATATGAGGGCAGAGGTTGTATCTGCCTGCCTTGGATTCGGGACTTGTCGGATCGGGCTTCTGAGGCTCGATGGAGACACGCTGCCCGATGCGTCTTGGGTCGACGCCGTCACCGACCGCAGCGATGCGTCCCGATGCTTCGTGTCCGAGAACGAGCGGTGAGTTGACTACGTAAGGGCCGATGCGACCTTCGTGAAAGTAGTGCGCGTCCGACCCGCACACGCCCACGGCATGGATGCGAACGAGGACTTCACCCGCCTTCGGGGACGGTCGTGGTCTCTCGACCATCTGCATCTTTCCGGTCTCGACGAGGACATTTGCCCGAATTGTCGCAGGTAGATCGACGGATTCTCCGGAAACTGTTGTGTGGGTCACAACGTAGATGTTAGCTTAATGAGCATAAGAACAACTAGTGAGCATCTGCTCACGATCGAGAAACTTTGAAACTGATGCACAAGGAGACCGTGTGAACCAGTCGGCTCAGCCCACAGGACTCAAGTCGTCGAAGTTGCCCGCTTCCGAGGATGTGCGGCTCGCCTTGCGGGCAGCGACCATGTATCACCTCGAAGGCGCCACCCAGGCGGAGATTGCAGCGAAGTTGGGCGTCTCGCGGCCGACGGCCGGGCGACTGTTGGCCAGGGCGCGGACGCAAGGTTTGGTCAGGGTCGAGATTTTGGTACCGCCGGAGCTCGAAGGTTCGGTGAACACGGAGTTGGAATCGAAGCTGGAGAAGCACTTCGGGTTGGCCGAAGTGTTGATCGTCCCCGAAGCGATTTCGGATACGGACGATCCGGACTTCGACGCACTCGGCCGACGAGCAGCGGAAGTTCTGGTTCGTCGTCTGCAGCCGTCGAGCGTTCTCGGCTTTACCTGGGGTCCGGAAACCGTTGCGGTAGCAGGATCTTTGCCAGACAAGGCGGCGAAGTGCTCGGCTGTGGTACAACTTGACGGCTCCATGACGGTGACCGACTACCAAACCGGTGTCGACTTCACCATCGGCCGATGTGCACAACAGTTGCAGGCCAATCCTATTCGTCTCAACGCTCCGCTGTATGCCGACCCGGCGACCGTGGAGTCGATGCGAAACGACTCGGTGATCTCGAAGGCGCTGCAAGCCGGAACTGATTCCGACATCATGGTTTTCGGAGTCGGTGCCGTCTCGACAGCCACGACCTTGTTTGCCGGTAGCTTCGTCGACTCGACCATGCTGGACGAGTTGGAAAGTCGAGGCGCTGTCGGTGAAATCGGCGGCCGTTTCTACACGATCGACGGCAATCCAGTGGAGGGGCCACTGCCTGAGCGAACGGTCTCCGTATCGCTCGACGCAGTGAAATCCTGCGATCAGACGATTCTGATTTCGGGGGGAACACACAAACGCCAGGCCGTTCTGGGCGCATTGCGCGGAGGTTTGGCAAACGTACTCGTCACCGACGTCGAGTGCGCCCAGTGGCTGCTCGAAGGCTAGCGATCTCACGAGCTTCGCGGTCCGAGCGCGCGACTGACACGCAAGTGTGAAGGAAGGTAATCCGTGAAAACAGGAAGACGAGTGTGGGGCGCTGCCGCGGCGGCGCTCTGCCTCCTGGTGTCGGGATGTGCGGGCGCTGGTGCGCTCGGTGGTTCCGGCGAACGAACAGTCACCATCGCGATGGTGTCGAACTCGCAGATGCAGGACGCCATCAAGCTGGCGCCGGCTTTCGAAGCCGAGAACCCTGGCATCGACCTCAAATTCGTCAGCCTTTCCGAGAACCAGGCGCGCGCCAAGATCACAGCGTCGACGGCAACCGGCGGCGGTGAGTTCGACGTCGTGATGATCAGCAACTACGAGACACCTCAGTGGGCTGCAAACGGTTGGCTCACGAACCTGTCCGACTATGCAGACACGACGCCCGGTTACGACGAGGACGACTTCGTACCGTCGATCAAGACTTCTCTGTCGTACGAGGACAGTATGTACGCGGTCCCCTTCTACGGGGAGTCGTCGTTCCTGATGTACCGCAAGGATCTGTTCGATCAGGCGGGGATTACAGTTCCCGAAGACCCGACGTGGCAAGAAGTCGCAGGTTGGGCAGCGCAGTTCGACAACCCGGATGCCAAGATGGCGGGAATCTGCTTGCGCGGAAAGCCTGGCTGGGGTGAGGTACTCGCACCGCTGAACACAGTGATCAACACCTTCGGTGGACGCTGGTACGACGAGAATTGGAATGCGCAGTTGACCAGTCCGCAGGTCGAGGATGCGGTTCAGTTCTACGTGGACACGGTCAAGGAGCACGGTCAGCCGGGTCCTGCCACAAGCGGATTCGGTGAATGTGCAACACAATTCGCGCAAGGCAACACGGCGATGTGGTACGACGCGACCTCAGCTGTGTCGGTGCTCGAAGATCCCGCCTCGTCGAAGGTAGTCGGCAACATCGGATATGCGAAGGCCCCGAAGGTCGAGAAGTCCGATCCTGGTTGGCTCTACACGTGGGCGCTCGGAATCCCGGAGTCGGCAAAGAACAAAGATGACGCCTGGAAGTTCATTTCCTGGATGACGAACAAGGACTACATCCAGAAGGTCGGAACCGAACTCGGCTGGTCGAGAGTTCCTCCGGGAAGTCGCCTATCGACCTACGAGATTCCGGAATATCAAGAGGCCGCACAGGCATTCGGTCCGATCACCCTCGAATCGATCAACAATGCAGATCCGAAAAACCCGACAGTGCAACCGGTTCCGTACACCGGCGTCCAGTTCCTCACCATCCCTGAGTTTCAGGACCTGGGCACTCGCGTCAGCCAGCAGATCAGTGCGGCCATCGCGGGTCAGAAGAGCGTGAAAGAAGCACTCGAACAATCCCAGCAGTATGCCGAGGTGGTCGGCAAGACCTATCAGGAGAACCGATGACTACGGTTGCCGAGCCCAGAACTACGGTGGACGACGCGCCACCGGTCCGGGTCGAAAAGAAGATCTCCCGCGCCGAGGGTTGGCGTCGTAGAGGTCCCCTGTTGCCGGCGTTGATCTTCTCGATCGTCGTCACCCAGATTCCGTTTCTGTTCACCCTCTACTACTCGACGCAGTCGTGGAACCTAGTCCGGCCGGGATCGCGGCACTTCAACGGGTTCGACAACTACATAGAGGTTTTCAAGGACAGTCAGTTTCGGGAAGTCGCGGTCAACACGGTCATCATGATCGTGGGAACCGTCATCGTTTCCGTGATCCTCGGACTCGCGCTGGCGCTGCTACTCGACCGCGCATTCCTTGGTCGGGGGATCGTGCGGACACTGCTGATCACGCCGTTTCTCATCACTCCCGTCGCCGGCGCATTGCTGTGGAAGACAACAATGTTCGACCCGGTGTTCGGTATCGTGAACTTTGTCCTCCAGCCTTTCGGCGTCGGCCAGGTCGACTGGGTCAGCAAGTTTCCGCTCGCCGCCGTCATGATCAATCTGATCTGGCAGTGGACGCCCTTCATGATGCTGCTCATTCTGGCCGGTTTGCAGTCCATGCCCCGAGACATTCTCGAAGCCGCACGAGTGGACGGAGCCAAGCCGTTTGCGATGTTCCGCGAACTGACGTTGCCGCACCTGCGCCGCTTCATCGAACTCGGTGCAGTTCTGGGTGCGATCTACCTCGTGAACACCTTTGACGCGGTGTACATGATGACCTCGGGTGGGCCCGGCGTGGCCAGCTCGAACCTGCCGTTCTACATCTACCAGCGCGCGTTCCTCGGCTTCGACGTAGGTCAAGCTGCGGCGATGGGTGTCGTGACAGTGATCGCGACGATCATCGTGTCGACACTTGCGCTCCGATTGATCTTCAAGAGCTTCACCGGCAACGAGGAGGCGGCGTGATGACTGCCGTAGAGACGACAAGCGCGACGACCGACAAACCCGTCGTCAAGAAAAAGAAGAGCAGTAAGTTCAGTCCGTGGTCGGTCGTGGCGTGGATCGCCGCTCTCGGATTCTTCTTCCCGGTCTTCTGGATGGTCCTGACCGCGTTCAAGACCGAGGCAGACGCCTACACGGATCCGCCGAAGCTGTTCTTCACTCCCACCCTCGAACAGTTCCGTGCCGTCCTCGACTCCGGTCTCGGCACGACGCTGGCAAACTCCGCATTTGCGACGGCCATGTCGACGATTCTTGTTCTGCTACTGGGTGTTCCGGCTGCGTTTGCATTGTCGCTTCGCCCGGTAGCCAAGACTCAGGACGTTCTGTTCTTTTTCATCAGTACCAAGATGCTCCCAGTCGTCGCTGCAATCGTGCCGCTGTACGTGATCGTCAACGACATCGGATTGCTCGACAACATCTGGGCGCTGGTCATCTTGTACACATCGATGAATCTGCCGATCGCAGTGTGGATGATGCGTTCGTTCTTTCTCGAAGTCCCCGGCGAACTTCTCGAAGCTGCCAGCATGGACGGCGCGAGTTTGTGGACCTCGGTTCGCGAGGTGATCCTCCCGCTGATCTCGCCCGGAATTGCTGCGACTGCGCTGATCTGCGTGATCTTCTCGTGGAACGAATTCTTCTTCGCCGTCAACCTGACAGCTGTTCAAGCACAGACGATTCCGGTCTTCCTGGTCGGGTTCATCACCGGCGAGGGCCTGTACTGGGCTCGGCTCTCCGCGGCAGCGACCATGGCGGCATTGCCCGTCATCCTGGCCGGTTGGTTCGCCCAGAACAAACTGGTGCGCGGCCTGTCCTTCGGTGCAATCAAATAATTCTCCTCACCCTCTCAGGAGTTCGTCATGGCTGAAATCTCGTACCAGAAAGCGTCTTGCATCTACGAAGGTGCCGGGACCCTCGCTGTCGATTCACTCGATCTCGACATCAACGACGGGGAGTTCATCGTGCTCGTCGGTCCGTCAGGTTCCGGAAAGTCCACGGCCCTGCGCATGTTGGCAGGGCTCGAGGACATCGATTCCGGCGCGATCACCATCAACGGCAAGGACATGACCGATGTCCCGTCCAAGGATCGCGACATCGCAATGGTCTTCCAGAATTACGCGCTGTACCCCAACAAAACCGTCGGGGAAAATATGGGGTTCGCGTTGAAGATGCGCGGTGTGCCCGTCGAGGAGCGTAAGAAGAAAGTGGCCGAAGCGGCTAAACTGCTTGACCTGACTGACTATCTCGACCGCAAGCCGGCCAAGCTTTCCGGTGGTCAACGGCAGCGAGTTGCCATGGGCCGAGCTATCGTTCGTGAACCGCAAGTGTTCTGCATGGACGAGCCGCTCTCCAACCTCGACGCAAAGCTACGCGTCCAGACCCGCACGCAGATCGCGGCGTTGCAGCGTCGTCTCGGAACCACCACCGTCTACGTCACGCACGATCAGGTGGAAGCGATGACGATGGGTGATCGAGTGGCAGTGCTCAAGGGCGGCAAGTTGCAACAATTCGCCTCTCCGACCGAACTTTACGATCGGCCGGCCAATGCTTTTGTTGCCGGTTTCATCGGATCTCCAGGTATGAACTTGGTAACGGCGCCGGTCAGTTCGGGTGGGGTGCGTTTCGGTGACGTCGAGGTTCCGCTGGACCGCGAGCAGATGGCGGCAATCGCCGCGGCCGGTCTGGCTTCGGTCACAGTGGGAATTCGGCCCGAGCAATTCCAGGTGGTTGCTGCCGGAGACGGAATCGCAGCTCAGATCGACCTGGTAGAGGAACTGGGCAACGAGTCGTACATCTACGCACACGTGCCTGGTACCGAAGCCGACCCGATCTCGCTCGTTGCACGCACCGGCGGTCGATCGAAGCTGCAGTACGGCCAGACGCTGGGCTTCGAGCGGGTGGACGGCCTCGTTCACCTCTTCGACCCGACTACGGGTGAGCGCGTGGGTAGCTGAATCCCACCATAATCGTGACCTGCTCGGCACCCGAACTCGTTCGTGCCGAGCAGGTCACATCCATCTTCGACCGGTGAGAAGGTTAGGGTCTACCGATGAGTGATACACGCGAACGATCCGTCGTGGTGTGTGGTGAGGGACTGGTTGATCTGGTTCCGGTGGGGGAGAACTTCTCACCCAAGTTGGGCGGTGGACCGTTCAACGTTGCGGTTGCACTGGGTCGACTCGGATCCGACGTGGGATTCGTCTCTCGCTTGTCCACCGACGCCTTCGGAGATCGGATGATCGACTCGCTGGCCGCGTCCAATGTCGACACAACCGGAGTCGAACGTGGGCCCGAGCCGACAACTCTGGCCGTCGTGAACCTTGCAGCGGACGGAGGTGCGCGGTATTCCTTCTACCTCGAGGGAACGGCAGATCGACAGTTCGCGCTGCCGAAACTTCCCTCTGCCCGGGCATTCTCGTTCGGAACGCTGTCGCTGGTGCTCGAGCCCGGGGCCTCGGCCTACGAAGCTTTGCTGCACGAAGCACACGCCCGCGGTCGACTCACCATGGTCGACCCCAACATTCGTCCGGCGGTGATCTCCGACCCGGACGCGTATCGACGACGGTTTCGTTCGTGGTTGCCCGCCATCGATATTCTCAAAGTGAGCGACGACGACGCGAAGTGGTTGGGTTCGGTCGACGGCGCCGAGTGGCTCCACGAAGGCGTCGGCGCCGTCCTGCTCACCCGTGGTGGTGACGGGTTGCGGTTGATCACCGAGGAACTCGATGTTTCGGTGCCGGCGCCCGCGGTCGACGTCGCGGACACGATCGGTGCGGGCGATACCGTTCACGGAGCCCTGTTGGCCTACCTTGATCGTCACGACGCACTCGACGTCGCTGTTGTGCGTGCGTTCACCGAGGCAGATTGGTCGGCCGCGTTGACCTTTGCCGCACGCGCGGCAGCCGTCACCGTGTCACGTCCCGGGGCGGATCCGCCGTGGTCAAGGGAGTTGGGCCTGCCCGTCTAGCACTGGGGACCACCGCCCTACTGCGAGCGCAGTACGTCGAACTGCCTACCTGTGCACGATGTGCGACGGGGTCGTGTATCGGCACAGTGACACGCATGTCGATATTCCTGTACAAACTCTCGCGACTCGCGTTTCGGCGCCGTTGGGCAATGGTGGGCTTCTGGGTCGTCCTGCTGGTGGCGGGCGGAGTAGGCGCAGCAACGCTGTCCGGTCCGACCGTCAATACGTTGTCGATTCCGGGCACCGAATCACAAGCGGCGCAAGATCTTCTGGCTGAAAGATTTCCGCAATCGTCCACCGACGGAGCCAGTGCTCGCATCGTCTTCGAATCTCCGGCGGGCACGACGCTCACCGATCCGGCGATTCGACAATCCGTCAGTGACTTGGTCTCTGCGCTCGGGAAGGACCCCGAGGTTGCAGCGGTATCGGATCCGTATGCCTCCGGCGGAGTGTCGCCGACTGGGACGATCGGATACATGCAGGTCTCCTATACCGCCGACTCGATGGACTTACCGGACAGTTCGAAAGAACTGCTCGAGTCCGCCGTCCACGACGCCGCGGATTCAGGGCTGGCAGTCGATGTTGCCGGCAACGTGCTGATGGAAAGCAGCGCCGAATCGATGGGAGAGGTGATCGGAGTCGCGATCGCCGCGGTGGTGCTGACCGTCACCTTCGGTTCCTTGGTTGCGGCGGGGCTTCCCTTGATCAGCGCGTTGATCGGCATCGGCATCGCGATCTGCACGATCACAATCGCAACTGGTTTCATCGAATTAGGTTCGAGCACAACCGTCCTGGCAATGATGCTGGGGCTCGCCGTGGCGATCGACTATTCGCTCTTCATCGTCTCGCGCTACCGCTCCGAACTACGTGACGGACATGATCCAGAAATTGCTGCGGGCCGCGCAGCGGGGACTGCGGGTTCGGCCGTAGTGTTCGCGGGGTTGACGGTGCTCATCGCATTGGCAGGACTGTTCGTCGTGAACATCCCGTTCCTGACGAGCATGGGTCTGGCTGCAGCATTCGCAGTTGCTGTTGCAGTGGTGATTTCACTGACGCTGCTGCCCGCCACACTCGGATTTGCAGGGTCGCGCGTCATGAGTCGGTCTGATCGTCGACTGCTGGCGTCCGGCGGTGAACTGACACACCGGAAACAGTCGGAGGGGGCGGGCTCGCGATGGGCCAAGTTCGTGATCCGGCGTCGAGTTCCGGTTTTGCTCGCGTCAGTCCTCGGGCTGGGATTGCTGGCGATCCCCACATTCGGAATCAACCTGAGTTTGGCGAGCCCACCAGTGCCCGACACAACTGCCGCCAGGGCTACCGACCGACTATCCGAGGGGTTCGGTGCCGGGTTCAGCGGTCCGCTCATGGTGGTCGTCGACGTTGCCGACGCCGCAGATCCGGCAGCGGCATTGAGCGGCGCCCAGGAAAAGCTCGGCGCTCTGCCCGACGTAGCGGCAGTGACGCCGCCAGCACTCAACCAGGCCGGCGATACAGCAGTCGTCACGGTGGTTCCCTCGAGCGGCCCCGAAACCGAGGCAACAAAGGCACTCGTCGCAGATATACGTGAGGTCGCCGGATCACTGACCGACGAGACCGGAGCCACGATGTCGGTCACCGGTCAGACAGCGTTGACGATCGACGTTTCGGATCGCCTGGCCGACGCCCTGGTTCCCTACCTCGCATTGGTCGTCGGCCTCGCCTTCATCCTCCTGATGTTGGTGTTCCGCTCGATCTTGGTACCACTCAAGGCAACTCTCGGATTTCTGCTCTCGATCGGTGCGACGTTCGGTGTGCTGGTCGCGATCTTCCAGTGGGGTTGGTTCGCCGGCATTCTCGGAATCGAAGGTCAAACCGGATCAGTTGTGGCGATGTTGCCCATCTTCATGATTGGCATCGTCTTCGGGTTGGCGATGGACTACCAGGTGTTCCTGGTGACCAGAATGCGTGAAGCGTTCGTCCACGGTGACGGACCGGATGAAGCAGTCGTGAAGGGCTTCGACCAGGGCGCGCGAGTGGTCACGGCCGCGGCGCTGATCATGATCGCCGTTTTCGCGGGCTTCATCTTCGGCGGCGACGCCTTCATCATGCAGATCGGACTCGGACTCTCGTTCGCGGTTCTGTTCGACGCCTTCGTGATTCGTATGACCGTCGTACCGGCCGTCATGTCCCTGTTGGGCTCGAGGGCATGGTGGTTCCCCTCATGGCTGGACCGGTTGGTCCCGAACGTCGATGTCGAGGGGGAGCAGTTGACTGCGCTGCTCGCAGATTCGAAGGAATCCAGTGAACCCACGAGCGACAAGTTGTCGGTGTGACCCGGATACGGTAGATCGATGACTTCGACATCGACGTGGGGTCGATGGTGTGCGGAACACCCGCGCACCATCGACCTGGCACTGGCGATTCTCGTGCTCCTTGCCACGTGGACGGCGCACCGCATCGCGCTCGACGGCAATGACACCCGCGAGGTCACGGTTGTGGGAGTGCTTGTAACAGCGATCGCAGCGGCAACCATCGTGTTCCGAAGGCGCTATCCGTTCTCGGCACTGGCGGTGGCAGTACTCCTCGGCGTATTGATGATTGCACTGTCAGCGCCGCCGAATGCCGGCACAGGTTCCGCAGCGATGGTGTGCCTCTACTACGTTGCCAGCACGAGTGACCGCCGGAGGACCTTCTTCGCAGCGGCGAGCACAGTCAGCTCGCTGATGCTCGTCACGATCTTCCTGGGAGTGGGGAACAATCTCCTGCAGGAGGCACTGGGGTTGTTGGCTTGGTTGCTGATGGCAAGTTTTGCCGGCGCCGAGGTCCGTTCTCGCCGAGCCTATCTGGAGTCCGTCGAGGCGCGCGCGGTGCAAGCGGAAAGAATGCGCGAGGACGAGGCCCGACACCGCGTCGTCGAAGAAAGGATGCGGATTGCGCGAGACCTGCACGACGTTGTCGCGCACCACATTGCCTTGGTCAACCTGCAAGTCGGGGTCGCGTCGCACTTGATCGGGAAAGACCCGGAGAAGGCGACGACTGCACTACGCGGAGTGGAGGAAACGTCCAAGGCGGCACTCGATGAAATTCGGGCCACGGTCGGAGTTCTCCGTGACGCTCAGGACGGTGATCGCTCGATGAAACCGGCTCCGGGGCTTTCGGATCTACCGGCACTGGTGGATCAATTCGTCAGTGCGGGAATGGAAATCGAAGTGCGCGCTGTGGGTTCGCTGCGCCCTCTCGGGCCAGCAGTAGACCTCACGGCGTACCGAATTGTCCAGGAAGCACTCGTGAATGCGAGCAAGCATGCGTTGCCAGGGGCCGTCACCGTGTCGTTGTCGTACGAAGCCGAGGTTCTGGTGCTGTCGGTCGAAAACTCCGGAACAGCAGTGCCTTCGACGTCGCCACCCGGGTACGGACTGCTCGGAATGAAAGAGAGGGCTCAGGCAATGGGAGGCGAAGTGTCAGCAGGATTCCGCGCGGACGGGGGATTTCGTGTGGACGCCCAACTGCCGCTTGTCTCGGTGTCCAGGGGTTCGGAGAGTGGGGAGTCGTGAGTATTCGGGTGGTAGTGGCAGACGATCAGGCGCTCTTCCGTCAAACGCTTGCGCTGCTGATCGGTTCGGAAGAGGACATGGAGGTGGTCGCCGAGGCTGCAGACGGAGAGCAGGCATTCCAGGCGGCGCTCGAGCACCGACCCGACGTTGTATTGATGGACATTCGAATGCCAGGCACCAGCGGAGTCGAAGCGACCGCCATGATTGCCGATCATCCGGATTTGACCGACGTGCACGTGTTGATCCTTACCACCTTCGAAGTGGATGAGCATGTGGCACAGGCGATCCGGGCTGGAGCCAGCGGCTTCATCGGCAAAGGAATCCGAGCCGAGGATCTACTCGATGCTGTTCGGACGGTCGCAGGTGGGAACTCTTTGCTGTCGCCGATTGCGACCAGCGCGTTGATTTCTCGGTTCCTTTCCACTCCGTCGCGGGCCGACTCGACTTCTGGGATCTTCGGTCAATTGACGCCGCGTGAACTCGAGGTGGTAACTCTCGTTGCTATGGGGATGTCCAACGACGAGATCGCCGCGGAGTTGGTGATCAGCGCTGTCACGGCAAAAACACACGTGAACCGGGCGATGACAAAACTTGATGTCCGTGACCGCGCACAGTTGGTGGTTCTGGCCTATCAATGCGGTCTGGTGGTTCCGGGACGCTCGGTGGATTGATTCGATAAACCCTCTTGACTCGAACGTGTGTTCGAGTATTGTTGGAGGTGGGGATCGGGGGATTCAATGAGTGTCTTGTCGTCGGACGTGGTGTCTGGTTCTGCGGTGGGGTTACGCGGACGCCTGTGGCGGTTGTCTTCTGCCGAGTTGCGTGAGGCTGCGGTGTCGTCGAGTGCGGAGATTCTGCGCCTGGAAGCGGTGCGGGTGGCGGTGGTGGACGAACTGTCGTTGCGCCCGGATGATCAGGTGATTGCCAGCCGTGGAGTCGGGTCATGGTTGGCGGCGAACACGATGCTGCAGGTTCGGGACGGGAAGAAGATCGCCGCCCTGGGTGCAGCTTTGCGGCCGTTTCCGGCGGTGGCTGCTCGGTTCGATTGCGGGGATTGCTCGTTCGAGCATGCCGTGTTGATCGTGGCGTTCTGTGAATCACCACCGAAGGGGATGCCGGAGGAGGCGCTCCCTCGTTGTATCGACCTACTGCTTGCGGCTGCGTCGGGTGTGGAGGCGACGACGACGAAGGTGCGGAACGTGATCGCGACGTTGGAGAGGTTGTTCGAGTCGGATGAGATTCCGCCCGCCGAAGATGTCGATCTCAACGAGTTGCGGATCGCGTCGACGCTCAATGGTCGGGTGGTGGTGCGTGGTGATTTCGACGCTCTCACCGGGGAAATGTTGTTGTCGGCGTTGTCGAATCTGACGATGCCGACCCCGGCACCGGACGGAACCCCGGATTCTCGGTCGGCGGCGAAACGCACGGCGGACGGGTTCACCGAACTGATCCGCCGTTACCTGGACTGCGCCAAAACAGGCACAGACGGTGGTCAACGCCCGCACGTGAACGTGCACATCAACGCTCGGGATCTCGCTGAGCATCGGGACTGCGCCGCGACACCCTCCACTGCTGATGGTGAAGAGTCTGCGTCGGATCTCGATGTCGGGCACATGCCCTGGCTCGGACCGCTGTCCGTGTCGCAGACCAGGCTTCTCGGGTGTGATTGTTTCCTGTCCACTGTTCTGCTCGACGGTCACGGCGCGCCGTTGGATGCGAGACCAGGAAAGAGGTTGGTCACCGCGGAGCAGCGAGTGGCGTTGATCGCCCGGGACAAGGGCTGCGCGTTCCCGGGTTGCACATGTGTGCCCGCCTGGACGGATGCGCACCATATCCGGCACTGGGCGAACGGTGGGCCGACGGTGATGAACAACCTGGTCCTGCTGTGCCGTTCACACCACCGACTGATGCACCGCAAATCCGGGTTCGTCGGGAAATGGGAAATCCGAATCGGCGCCGACAACAAACCCTGGTTCATTCCGCCGCCCTCGATCGACCCCGGACAGCAACCGCGGCCGGCGAACACCACCTTCAAAACCTGAGGACGAACCTCAGATGCACCAGAACATGCCCAGGTCTGTTTCAGACCCGCTGCTCTGTGTCCGACCGATTGGTGGGGGGGTGGAGTCGAATGGTTGCGTGCTTTCGGGGCGGCTCTACTTTCGGGTGCCCGTGTGGCCTGTCCCACTCAGTGGGTCATTATTCCGTTGTTGCCGCGCCGGTTGTGCCAGGTCATTTGGACGTCTGACCTGCAGTGCAAAATCTTTCGTTAGAACACGTTCCAATTTCGCAGATTTGTGGCTATGGTCACAGAGATAGATGCGGGTGTGCGAATGAAAGGGTGAAGTGACGTGAAGACCAAGGGTGCAATCCTGTGGGGCCTCAATGAAAAGTGGTCCGTCGAGGAGATCGAGATCGGTGAGCCGGTAGCCGGCGAAGTTCAGATTCGCATGGAAGCGGCCGGAATGTGCCACTCCGATCACCACATCGTCACCGGCGCGACCCCGATGCCGTCGTTCCCCGTCATGGGTGGGCACGAGGGTTCGGGCGTCATCACCAAGCTCGGCCCGGAGGTCAAGGGTCTGGAGGTCGGCGACCACGTCGTTCTGTCCTTCATTCCGGCTTGTGGAACCTGTCCGGCGTGCTCGGCCGGCCATCAGAACCTGTGTGACCTCGGGATGGGCCTCCTCAGCGGCCAGGCCATCAGTGACGGTACCTACCGAATCCAGGCTCGCGGCGAAAACGTGATCCCGATGTGCCTGCTAGGGACGTTCTCGCCCTACATGGTCGTGAACCAGTCGTCAGTGGTGAAGATCGACAAGGATATTCCGTTCGAGGTTGCCGCACTCGTCGGTTGCGGCGTCCCGACCGGTTGGGGATCGGCAACCCACATCGCCGATGTGAAGCCCGGCGAAGACGTTGTGATCATGGGTGTCGGCGGCGTCGGTATCAGTGCGCTACAGGGTGCAGTTGCATCGGGCGCCCGGTACATCTTTGCCATCGACCCCGTGCCGTGGAAGCGTGAGCAGGCTCTGAAGTTCGGCGCAACGCACGCTTTCGAAAGCGCTGCCGCTGCCATTCAGCCGATCATCGACGCTACGTATGGCCGCATGGCACAGAAGACGATCATCACCGTCGGCGAAATGAGAGGTGAGTACGTCGAAGAAGCGATGATTCTGACGGCAAAGGCCGGCCGTTGTGTCGTCACCGCAATGGGGCACCTGACGGACATGGATGTGAAGCTGAACCTGTTCCTGATGGCGATGCTTCAGAAGGACCTTCAGGGCAACATTTTCGGCGGTGGCAACGCTCGCCAGGACGTGCCGAACCTCCTCGCGATGTACAAGGCAGGCAAGCTGAACCTCGACGACATGGTGACTCGGACCTACACGCTCGAAGGCGTGAACGACGGCTACCAGGACATGTTGGATGGCAAGAACATCCGCGGCGTCATCCGCTACACCGAAGCTGACTGGTGATCGGAAGCGCAACTCTTGTGCCAGTAGTCTGATCGGGTGCCCAGTACTCACAGTCTCGACGTAATCCAGCAGTGGCCGGTCGACAATGCGGCAGCGGTCGTCCTCTCCGGGAAGAATCCCGGTGAGGGCGACCGCATTCGTGGTTTCAGTGGCGACCAGGCGCATGTTTTCCCCCTGGCTTCGGTGACAAAACTGTTGTGCGCCTACGCGATTCTCGTGGCAGTGGAGGAGGGGGCGGTCGAGTTGGATGGGCCGGCCGGGCCTGAGGGGTCGACCGTTCGTCATCTCCTCGCACATGCTTCGGGATTGGCATTCGCCGAACGTGTTGTTCAGGCGCCGGTGGCGTCGAAGCGGATCTACTCGAGTGCGGGGTTCGAGGTGCTTGCCGAGTTGGTTTCCCGGGAGACCGAGATCGAATTTGCCGACTATCTGGCCGAGGCGGTGTTCGCGCCGTTGGCGATGACCAGCGCGGCTCTTGTCGGTCCGGCCGGTCACGGTGCGCAGGCATCGGCAGACGACTTGGCCAAGTTCGCGGCTGAACTGCTCTCGCCGACTCTGGTCTCGGCGCAGACGTTCGCAGAGGCGACAACTGTGCAGTTCCCGGGGCTCAACGGAATTCTTCCGGGTTACGGCTCTCAGCGCCCCAACGACTGGGGGCTCGGATTCGAAATTCGGGGCGACAAGCGTCCGCATTGGACGGGTCTCGAGAACTCGGCCGCTACCTTCGGTCATTTCGGCCAGTCCGGGACGTTCCTGTGGGTCGATCCCACGATCGATACTGCGTGCGTCGTGCTTACCGATCGCGATTTCGGTGATTGGGCCAAGCCTTTGTGGACCGAATTGTCGGATGGCGTGGTCGGTGAAGTTTCGCGGTAGAGCACAAATTTCTCTCCTTCCACTGGCGCAACACGGGTAACACAAGGCACACTGTTCAATCGAGCGTGCTGCACGAACTCGACAGAGGTCGTTGGGGAAGACGTCCCTCGTCGAAGCAGGAGGCTCGAGTGCGCGAAATGAATCAATTCGCGGACGTGACGACTGGTGTGGTTTACATCCACTCGTCGCCCGCGGCGCTGTGCCCGCACGTGGATTGGGCTTTGTCCGCCACGTTGGACAGCCCTGCCAAGCTCAGATGGACCTCACAGCCTGCCTACGACGGGCTTCTGCGTGCGACGACGGACTGGACGGGTCCCGTCGGAACCTGTGCCCGCCTGGTCCACTCGCTACGCGCGTGGCCGATGTTGCGGTTCGAGGTCACCGAGGACCCGAGTCACGGCGTCGACGGCGAACGGTACAGCCATGTGCCCGGTCTGGGCCTGTGGCGCGGATCCACCAGTGCGAACGGTGATGTCGTCGTAGGGGAGATGAAACTGCGGTCCATCATGAATTCCGGTGGAGACATCGCCGCGGAAATCGATCGGGCGATAGGTACACCGTGGGACGAGGAACTCGAACCCTTCCGGAGTTCAGGCGAAGGTGCCGAAGTGACATGGCTGCGAAGGCGTGTCAGCTGACCGAGGTCCATCCTGAACCCGGAGTGCTCTCGCGGCTTGAACGACAAAGACTTGAATGACAAAGGTGGGCCCCGCCGTATCGGCGAGGCCCACCTTGCTGTCCAGGGTTGTCAGAGCGGAATGTTCTTGTGCCGCGCGCGGACAGATGGTGCAGACGCGAGGGCAGCGGTCACGATGCTGCGAGTCTTCGCCGGGTCGATTTCCTCGTCGACGACACCGATTTCGACCGCGCGGTCGACGCCGCCCGCGATTGCCTCGTGCTCGGCAGCGAGTCGGTCGTGCAATGCTTCACGCTCGTCGTCCGGTGCAGCTGCGAGGGCCCGCTTGTGCAGGATGCCGACAGCAGCCTTCGCACCCATCACGGCTACTTCGGAGTTGGGCCAAGCGAATACGGCCGTGGCTCCCAGTGCTCGCGAGTTCATCGCGATGTAGGCGCCGCCGTAGATCTTTCGAGTGACGACGGTGACGCGGGGGACCGTTGCCTCGGCGAAGGCGTGAAGTAACTTCGCTCCGCGTCGGACAACGCCTTCCCACTCCATCGAGACGCCCGGCAAATACCCGGGAACATCGACGACGACCACGAGCGGCACGCCAAATGCGTTGCACAGTCGCACGAATCGAGCGGCCTTCTCTGCACTTTCGGAGTTCAGGCACCCCCCGAGTCGCAGTGGGTTGTTCGCAATGACGCCAACGGTGCGTCCGGCCATCCGGCCGAAACCGGTGACGATGCTCCGAGCGTAATTGCCTTGCAGTTCTTCGAAACTCGACTCGCCTTCGACGTTGTCGAGCATTTCGTGAACGATCGGACGAACGTCGTACGCGCGTTTCGCGGAGGCAGGCATCATGGCGCGCAGATCGCTGTCGCCGAGTTCCGCTGCCCGCTGATCGAATTCGCCCTGCTCGCACATCATCGAGACCAGGCGGCGCGCGCGGTGCAATGCGTCGGCCTCGTCGTGTGCGGCGATGTGCGCGACACCCGACTTCTTGGTGTGTGTGTCCGGACCGCCGAGTGACACCATGTCGACCTGTTCGCCGGTGACACTACGAACTACGTCTGGCCCGGTGACGAACACTCGGCCTTCCGGCGCCATGATCACGACATCGGTGAGGGCTGGACCATACGCGGCTCCGCCAGCGGCAAAGCCGAGCACGACGGAAATTTGAGGTATGAGACCCGACGCGCGGACCATTGCCTCGAAGACCAGTCCGACGGCGTGGAGCGCCTCGACGCCTTCAGCCAGACGCGCGCCACCGGAGTGCCAGAGGCCCACGATGGGGGACTCTTCCTCGATAGCGGTATCGATGGCTCTGACGAGGTGTTTGCAACCGTCGACGCCCATGGCGCCACCCATGACAGTGGCGTCGGAGCAGTATGCGATGGTGCGGACGCCGTCGATGTTTCCGGACGCGGCGAGCACACCGGACTTGTCACGGGCGTGGAGCGGCACTGTTGTGCCGGGGTCGAACAGATTTTCCAGGCGCGCAAGAGGATCGCGCGGGTCTGTCGATGATTCGGACTTTGTCACGGGGGCCAGGATGGTCATCGCGTCCTCCTTCAGTACGAGCCTTGGGTGGAACGAAAGGTCGGTGTTGTCCGCGGGTGACGTTGTGTTGCAACGACACCCGCGGACAGGTGCAAACCGCGGTTCGGGCTAGGCCCGACCGAAGGCGAGCGCGACATTGTGCCCACCGAAACCGAACGAGTTGTTCAGTGCGAAATCGAAAGAGCCGGTTCGGGGTTCACCCTTGACGACATCGAGATCGATTTCTGGATCCTGGCTGTCAACATTGAGCGTGGGCGGGATGATCCCGTCACGCACTGCCAGAACCGTGAGGACTGATTCGAGGGCGCCGACAGCGCCGATCGAGTGTCCCAGCGCGGATTTCGGGCCGTACACCGCAGCGTGATTGCCGACCGCTGCGTTGATTGCCTTTGCCTCTGCGATGTCACCGATCGGCGTCGCAGTGGCATGGGCGTTGATGTGCTTGATGTCGGACTTCGTCAGTCCGGCCATCTCGATTGCTCGGGTCATGGCTCGCGCCGCGCCCAGGCCTTCCGGATGCGGTGCCACAATGTGGTACCCGTCCGAAGTGATTCCGGAACCAAGCAGGCGGGCGTGAATCGTTGCCCCGCGTGCCTTTGCGTGCTCCTCGGTTTCGAGGATCATCAAGGCGCCGGCTTCGCCGAAGACAAATCCGTCGCGGTCCTTGTCGAAAGGACGTGAAGCTGCGGCCGGATTGTCGTTGTTGGTGCTCATCGCACGCATCATGGCGAAGCTCGCGATCGGAACGGCGTCGATGAAGCTCTCGACTCCACCAGCCACAACCATGTCCGCGTCACCCATGACAAGCATGCGGTGAGCGTGAGCAATTGCCTCGGAACCTGATGAACATGCCGACACCGGAGTGATGACGCCACCGCGGGCCCCGAGTTCGAGTCCGACCGTTGCGGCCGGTCCGTTGGGCATGACCATCTGCACCGAGAACGGGGACACCTTGCGGTATCCGCCGCCACGGAGCTTGTCGACGGCGTCGATGAGCGTGTCGCCGCCGCCGAGTCCGGTGCCGATGACAACGGCCAGGCGGTCCTGATCGACTTCAGGGCTGCCGGCGTTGCTCCAGACCGTGCGACTCAACGTGAGGGCAAGGCGTTCCACCCAGCTCATCCGTCGAATTTCGACGCGGGACAAGCCCTCGTCCGGTGAAACCTTCAGGTGCCCGCCGATGCGAATGGGAAGGTCGAACTCGTCGATGAACGGGTCATCGAGGATTCCGATGCCGCTTTCGCCGGCGAGTAGCGCCTTCCACGTGCCATCCACATCACCAGCCACCGAGGTCGACGTCGCGAGGCTCGTGACGACGATGTCGGGGAATTTCCCTTTGCGGGTAGAAGCGGAAGTCACGGTCGGCTCACTCTGCGTTCTTGGCTTCGGCGCCTTCGGCTTCGAGCTTCTGGATGTACGCGACGATGTCGCCGACGGTGCGCAGACCTGCAAGATCCTCGTCGGGGACCTTCACGCCGTACTTGTCTTCGGTCTGAACGGCGATCTCGACCATGGACAGGGAGTCGATATCGAGGTCGTCCACGAAGGACTTGTCAACGGTGACCTCGGAAGGCTCGATACCGGTGACCTCCTCCACGATCTGGCCGAGTTCCGCGATGATTTCTTCCTGAGTGTGGGCCACTGGTGTGGCTCCCTTCTTGATCGATTGAGGTGGGGTGAAACGTCCGGCCGCCGTTCGGGCTGATCGGCCGGGTGGGCGTCCGAGCTAGGTCAGCTCGGACAGTGCGGAGATATCCTCCGGGTTCTTGAGGGCCACCGTCGGTGTGCCACGCATTTCACGCTTGGCAATTCCGACGAGGGTTCCGGCCGGCGGGAGTTCCACGATCGCGCTGACTTCTGCTGTCCGCAACGACGCGGAGCAGAGGTCCCAACGAACGGGGCGGGTTACCTGCGCGGCAAGCTTGGTGAGGGCGTCGGCGCCCGAGGAGACGGGTGCGCCATCCGAGTTGGAAAGCAGCGTGCGCGTCGGATCGGAAGGGGTGATCTTGGCGGCAGCAGCTGCGACGGCGTCCTGCGCAGGCGCCATGAAGCGGGTGTGGAAAGCTCCGGCGACGGGTAGTGCGCGGACTCGGGCCTTTTCGGGTGCGTTTGCTGCGAGTTCTTCGAGCGCGGTGAGCAGTCCGGCCGCCACGATCTGGCCGGCCGCATTGCGGTTGGCTGCTTCCAGCCCGAGTTCTTCGATTCGTGCGAGCACTTCGGCTTCGTCTCCACCGAGAACGGCTGACATGCCCGTGGGCTCGAGCGCACAAGCCTTGGCCATCTCGGCGCCACGGAGGGCGGCAAGCGCGACCGCGTCGTCAGCGGAGATAACACCGGCGACCGCAGCAGCGGCAAGTTCACCTACCGAATGGCCGGCAGCGATGACGTCGGCGCCGAGGAGCCCACGTGATTCGATTTCCTCGTATGCCAGCAGAGCAGCGGCAACGACGAGGGGCTGGGTTACCGAGGTGTCGGTGATTTCTTCGGCGGTCGCGGTCGTGCCGAGTCGGACGAGGTCCAGGCCGGCTGCCTTCGACCACACTTCGAGGCGGTCTTGTGCTCCGGGCAGTGCCAGCCAGGGGCTGAGCATGCCGGGTGTCTGAGAGCCCTGTCCCGGGGCGAGCAACGAAATCACTTATTAAGAGAACACCGCCGCGAGCGACCTGCGAGATGTCGGTCGCGATGAACTCTGGCGAAGTGTTTTGTAGGGTTCCCACAAAATCCCACGTCGCGCTCGGCCATCGAAATTGGACGCTCAGGGGTTACAGGTTTGTTTGTCCGGATGTTAAAGATGTGACTGAAGTAACCGAATTGTTCGATTTGAGATCGATTTGTGTCAATCGGCCCACGGTAGCGGCGATCCGTAGTACATACGCGTCGCGTGGATTCGTTGGATCCCGGCCGGTAACTTCCGCGATTCGCTTCAAGCGGTACCGAACGGTATTTGGATGAACAAACAGAAGACGTGCACAAGTCTCAACCGCACCTCCACAGTCGAGATAACTGTCTAAAGTATCGGTCAAGACTGTGCCGGATTCAGCTAAAGGTGCGACAAGGAAATCGCGAAGAGCCTTCACGGCAGCGGCGTCTCCCAGTAGTGCCCGTTCCGGGAGCAGTTCAGTCGCGAAAACGGGGCGAGGTGCGCCGCGCCACCCGGCAACAGCCTTGATTCCCGCCAGAGCTTCGGACGCACTGAAGTGCGCTGCGCTCAACGAGGGTGTCGTCGGGCCGATCACCACCGGCTCGTCGGCGAAACTCATGAGCAGGTCTTGAAGGAATTGGCTGCCTTCCGTCTTACTGCTCAGCTCGCCGCTGACGATCATCACCAGTCGCGGACCCTGCACCACGGCGAGAACAGCGCGCCCGTGCGCGGCGGCAGTCGCGTGGACGGTGCCGGCAACCGAGACCCGCTCGTCCGGCGGGGGAGACCCGACGATGACGGTGGCCGGAGCCGTGGCATCCCAGTTCAAGGTGGCGGCGCGAGAGAGCATGTCCGAGCCGGTGTCTCCCTGCACGACGGCGTCGACGACGAGCGCTTCCAGTCGCGTGTCCAGGGCACCCCGCGACTCGGCAGCGCTTGCGTACACCGTCGCTGCTGCGAAACCGAGTTCACGCCCGTAGCGCAGGACGGCTTCTGTCAGCGCGATCAGCTGCTGATCGTTGCGGGCGAGAGCCGGCAGCCATTTCTCGAAGAACTCCATCGCCACCCGGACCATGTCGACGGTCTGGCGCAGCGTGAGCTGTCGAGCAAGATCCTGAGGGATGACCGGAAACGACTCGTATCCGAAGCTGATCTCCGAGTCGAGTTGCCGCAGCCATTCCAGGAAATTCACCACCGACGTCTGCACCAACAGTTGAACGTCGGCGCGTTGCGAAGCGTCGAGACTGTCGAAGAACGGAAGCTGCTCCTCCATCACGGTCACGGCCTCGGTGGAGAGCCGGCCGGAGAACTGTTTGACGCGGCGGAGCAAGGCTTCTGGAAGTGGATCGCGAACCTGACGACGGCGGGCGAGTACAGCCTGCAACCCGGACGACTGTGGTCGAGTGCGGCGTACGCCCTCTTCGGGTTTCTCGGGATCAGGTTCGGGCATGAGAAAAACCTACGCCCATCGCCGCAGCGGATGTCGAGATGACACCCGCGGCGATGGGCGTAGGTCTGTTTTCGATCGCTGGGACTGTTGCCCTACGACTTAGGCGCTACCGGTGTCCCCGGTCTGCTCGGGAGCAGCATTCACGTCGTCGATGCGGTATCGGCTCGCTGCTTCGACGGCCTTCGACCGCTCGATCGATCCTTCCTTTGCCAAACCGATCAGCACGGCAACGACGATGGATTCGGCATCGACGTTGAAGTAACGACGCGCAGCGGTGCGGGTGTCGGAGAAGCCGAACCCGTCCGTGCCGAGCGTGGTGTAGTCGCCGGGAACCCACTGACGGATTTGATCCGAGACCGCCCGCATCCAGTCCGAAGCCGCGACGACGGGGCCTTGGGCCGAGGACAACGCCGTGGTGACGAAGGGAACCGGAGCATCCTCGGACGGATTGAGCAGCGCCTGACGTTCGCATTCGACGCCTTCGCGGCGCAGCTCACCCCAGGACGTGACCGACCAGACGTCGGCCGAGACGCCCCATTCGTCGGCAAGTAGCTTCTGCGCGCGCAGCCCCTCGGGCATCGCGACACCGGAGACGAGGATCTGTGCCTTCGGGCCGGATGCTTCGGACGTCTTGTAGAGGTAGATGCCCTTGAGCAAGCCCTCGACGTCGAGACCTTCGGGCTCGGCCGGCTGAACGTACGGCTCGTTGTAGATGGTCAGGTAGTAGAAGATGTTCTCGCCACCGAAACCGTCGACGCCCTCGGTGCCGCCGTACATGCGGCGCAAGCCGTCCTTGACGATGTGCGCCAACTCGTACGAGAACGCGGCGTCGTACGTGACAGCTGCGGGGTTGGTGGATGCCAGGAGCAGCGAGTGTCCGTCGGCGTGCTGAAGACCTTCACCGGTCAGAGTTGTACGACCGGCGGTGGCGCCGAGAACGAATCCCCGAGCCATCTGGTCGGCAGCCGCCCACAGGCCGTCGCCGGTGCGCTGGAAACCGAACATCGAGTAGAAGATGTACAGCGGAATCATCGGTTCACCGTGGGTGGCGTACGACGTGCCGACTGCGGTGAACGAAGCCGTCGAACCGGCCTCGTTGATGCCCTCGTGCAGGATCTGGCCGATCGGGCTCTCCTTGTAGGCGAGCATGAGTTCGGCGTCGACGGACGTGTAGAGCTGCCCGTTGCGGTTGTAGATCTTCAGCGACGGGAACCACGAGTCCATACCGAACGTGCGAGCCTCGTCCGGGATGATCGGCACGATGCGCTTGCCGATTTCCTTGTCGCGCAACAGTTCCTTGAGGATGCGCACGATCGCCATGGTGGTGGCGACTTCCTGCTTGCCCGAACCCTTGCGGATGACGTCGTACGTCTTGTCCTCGGGGAGCTTGAGCGGAGCAGCGTCGGTGTTGCGGGAAGGCAGGAACCCGCCCAGTGCTTTACGACGGTCGAGCATGTACTTGATCTCGGGAGCGTCCGCGCCCGGGTGGTAGTACGGAGGCAGGTACGGATCCTTCTCGAGCTCGGCATCCGAGATCGGGATGTGCTGCATGTCGCGGAACGCCTTGAGATCGTCCAGCGTCAGCTTCTTCATCTGGTGCGTGGCGTTGCGGCCCTCGAAGTGCTTACCGAGGGTGTAGCCCTTGATGGTGTGCGCCAGGATGACCGTCGGCTGGCCCTTGTGTGCCATGGCCGCTGCGTAGGCGGCGTGGACCTTGCGGTAGTCGTGGCCACCGCGCTTGAGGTTCCAGATTTCCTGGTCTGTGAGGTCCTTGACCAGTTCCTTGGTGCGGGGGTCACGTCCGAAGAAGTGATCGCGTACGAACGCGCCGTCGTTGGCCTTGTACGTCTGGTAGTCACCGTCCGGCGTCACGTTCATCAGGTTGACCAGTGCGCCGTCGCGATCGGCGTGCAGCAGCGCATCCCACTCGCGACCCCAGACGACCTTGATGACGTTCCAGCCGGCACCGCGGAAGAACGATTCCAGTTCCTGGATGATCTTTCCGTTGCCGCGGACCGGGCCGTCGAGGCGTTGGAGGTTGCAGTTCACGACGAACGTGAGGTTGTCGAGGCCTTCGGTTGCCGCGACGTGAGCGAGGCCGCGTGACTCGGGCTCGTCCATTTCGCCGTCGCCGAGGAACGCCCACACGTGTTGATCGGTGGTGTCCTTGATGCCGCGGTCGTTGAGGTAGTGGTTGAACCGGGCCTGGTAGATGGCGTTCATCGGGCCGAGGCCCATCGAGACCGTCGGGAACTCCCAGAAGTCGGGAAGCAGCCGTGGGTGCGGGTAGGACGGCAGTGCGCCGCCGAAGTCGGCGTGGGACTTCTCCTGGCGGAATCCGTCGAGCTGTTCCGCGGGGATGCGGCCCTCGAGGAAGGCGCGTGCGTAGATGCCGGGGGAGGCGTGACCCTGGATGAAGATGTGGTCGCCACCGCCCGGGTGGTCCTTGCCGCGGAAGAAGTGGTTGAAGCCGACCTCGTACAACGCTGCCGAGGATGCGTAGGTGGAGATGTGACCGCCGACGCCGACGCCCGGTCGCTGAGCGCGGTGGACCATGATCGCGGCGTTCCAACGGATCCAGGCGCGATAGCGGCGCTCGACCTCTTCGTCACCGGGGAACCACGGCTCGTTTTCGGTCGGAATCGTGTTGACGTAGTCGGTCGAAGTGAGCGCGGGGAGTGCGACGTGCTTCTCGCCGGCGCGTTCGAGCATGCGGAGCATGAGGTAGCGGGCACGCGTGGGTCCGGATCGATCCAGAAGTCCGTCGAATGATTCGAGCCATTCGGTGGTCTCGTCCGGATCGATGTCCGGCAGGTACGACGCAACACCTTCGCGAATGACGCGAACGCGACCGTCGGTTCCCCCCGGCGTATTCGACGCGGGCGAACCCGACTCGCCGGCGGCGCCGGAATCGGCGTTCTGCCCGGACGCGGGACCCTGGATCAGGTCAGACAACGTGTGCTCCTCATTGGTTTGGGGACGCGTGGTGGGGCGTCCTTACATAGGTGATCGAGGCCTTGTTAGGTCCGACGCACTTCCATCGTGAATATGGCGCGTACCTCATCTTTCACCATCCCGGTCGGTCCGGCACACCTCGCCTCTGGTTACTCTCGGGTAGCGTTTTTCGGCGTGACGCAGGGGTGTGATGGTTCCCCGTAGTCACAGGCTTGGGGGATCGATCGGAACGTATGAAGGGGTGGGAAAAAATAAACAAAGAAATCAATTACGGCAGGGTCGGGGCGTGGGTCTCGGTCGGATCGATCGCAGTGGGACTGTCGGTGATCGTGGGATGTTCGGCGGCGGTGACCGGATCGGCAGTACCCAATGAAGCGCACGTGGCTGCATACCAATCCGAGGTGAGTATTTCGATGGCCGCCGCGTCCTCGTCGAAAGCGGCGGCAGATGCGGCAGATGCGGCGTTCGCGATCTGTGAGGAAGCGGTCTCTCGATCGAAAAACGACGTGGTTGCGTTCAATGCCTACGTCGACGCCGGAAATCATGGTGAGACCGACCTGAGAGCCGAAGCAAGCGCTGCTGCTTCCTCGGCAAGGGAGACGGCCTCGTGGTTCGACTCGGTCTCGAGTGAACTTCCGACGCAACTTTCCGGACTGTTCGCCGAATTGGCCGCGAACCTACGTTCATCTGCTGTCGTGATCGAGAGTGATCATTCGGCCGATGAAATCAATTCGATCAGCGATACGAGCAATTCGATTCGCAAGTCGATCTTCGATGAATGTGGATCCCTGTGACCTGCGGTAATCCGCAGGCGTAAGGTTCGCCGTGTGTCAGAAGACGATCTTTGGTGAAAGTTTTCGGCGTGGTCGGCTTGCGCTAACGCCTCAGACCATGTTCGCTTTCCCTAATTGATCGTCAAACGGTAGGTGTGCGGGGTCGCCACACACCATCAACAAAAGGAGGACCCCACCGTGGTCGCCGCGGCGGATGCCCAGAACTACGCTCAGAAACTCGGGATTACCACTGACATGGTGGTGCAGGAACTGGGCTGGGATGAGGATACCGACGACGGCATTCGTGCCGCGGTTGAGGAAACCATCGGCGGGGAAATGCTCGACGAGGATTCCGACGAGGTCATCGACGTCGTGCTGCTGTGGTGGCGCGACGAGGACGGTGACCTGGTAGATGCCTTGATGGATGCCATCGGGCCCCTCGCCGACGAAGGCTTCGTGTGGGTTCTCACTCCCAAGACCGGTCTCGACGGACACGTCGAGCCCAGCGAGATCGCCGAATCGGCGCCGACTGCCGGCCTGACGCAGACATCGGCAGCCAACCTCGGTGACTGGTCGGGAAGTCGACTGGTTCAGCCGAAGGCTCGTCCGGCCAACAAGCGCTGACCCGGTCCTTTCCGCACTTTCCCAAGGAATCGCACATGCCTCTCGAAGTTGGTGCCCAGGCACCGGATTTCACCTTGAAGGACCAGAACAACCAGGAAGTCTCGCTAGCAGATTTCCGCGGTAAGAAGAACGTTCTGCTGGTCTTCTATCCGTTGGCCTTCACCGGGACTTGTCAGGGGGAACTCTGCAAGGTCCGTGACGAGCTTCCGAAGTTCGAGAACGACGACACCGCCATTCTCGCGATTTCTGTCGGTGCTTCGCCGACTCACAAGATCTGGTCGGCCGAGCAGGGATACACATTTCCCTTGCTGTCGGACTTCTGGCCGCACGGTGAGGTCGCTCAGAAGTACGAGGTGTTCAACGACAAGTTGGGCTTCGCGAATCGTGGCACCTTTGTCATCGACAAAGACGGAATCATTCGTTTTGCCGAGATGAACGGCCCCGGAGAAGCCCGTGACCACGGACTTTGGGCAAATGCGCTTGCCGCGCTAGAGTCTTAGAGCACTCCCGGTGAGGGTCTCACCGGGAGTTCGGGCGTGTAGCTCAGTGGTAGAGCTCTGGTTTTACACACCAGCGGTCGGGGGTTCGAAACCCTCCGCGCCCACCGAAGAATTCAAGCCCCGATCTGCGTCGACGCAGATCGGGGTTTTTTCATTTTCGGCAACGAATTGTCCGCAATACGCCATTCTGGACGCATGTCCAGTTCTGTGATCGAAGTAGCCGTCGACCCGACGCGCGTGCATCCCACCCGTCCGCACATACACATCGCCGAGATGCCCAGTCTCAGTGTTGCGTTGTTCGCGGGGCAGACGATCCGGGTTCGTTCCCAGAGCGACGCACTGGCGACCGGGATTGCCCGTGTCTGGGAAATCAACCGAATGCACCGCTTGATCTACCTGACGATCGACTGGGACGGGTAGAGATCGGCTCGTGCAGACACGTGACGGTTGGCCAGAGAACGAGCGTCGCTGCTACAACTACGCTCGTGCAGATTTCGGTTCGTTCGTCCCAATCTCGATTCAATGCGCGAGCTGCCGGGCTTCTCCTCGGCTTCGTCGCGGATCGGGCATTCACCGATCCGGGGCGGTTCCATCCGGTTGCCGGCTTCGGAACCGCGGCTATCGCGCTGCAGAAGATGTCCTACCGGGACTCGCGAGCGGCCGGAACACTTCATGTCGCTGTGCTCTTGGCCGGCACCGCTGGACTTGGGCTCGCAGCCGAAGCAGCGTCGCGCCGGGCTGGTTGGGTGGCCGTCACGGGTACGACGGCGATAGCTACCTGGGCCGTGCTCGGCGGGACGTCGCTTGCACGCACCGGCATCGATATGGCCGCTCGATTGGAGGCGTCACAGGTCGATCGCGACCTGACGAAAGCGCGTGAGCTACTTCCTTCACTCTGTGGACGCGATCCATCGGTGCTGGGCGAGGAGGGCCTCACGCGTGCAGCGCTGGAGTCGGTCGCCGAAAACACCTCGGATGCAAGCGTCGGTGCAATGTTCTGGGGTGCAATTGCGGGCGTGCCGGGTCTGTTCGTCTACCGCGCTGCCAACACACTCGACGCGATGATCGGCTACCGCTCCGAGAAATACCTCAGATTCGGGTGGGCTGCGGCGAGGTTCGACGACCTGGTCAACATCGTCCCCGCTCGGCTGACCGGTGCGCTGACGGCTGCGTGTGCACCGGTGGTGGGCGGCTCGGTTCAGGAATCACTGGCAGCGTGGAAACGCGACGCAGCGGCTCATCCAAGCCCCAATGCGGGCGTCGCGGAAGCGTCGGCGGCAGGGGCGTTGGGCATTTCGTTGGGTGGTCGGACCGAGTACGCGCACGGGGTGGAGATGCGTCCCGTCCTCGGCCGCGGGCCTGTGCCGACGCCGAACGATCTGCGCCGCGCGGCGAGGCTTTCGTCGGCGGTGCAGATCAGTGCAGTTGTGGTGTCAGCGGGTATTTCAGCGGGTATTGCCGTATCGATCGGCAAGTTTGGCTTCCTGCGCCGTCAGCGGCACTGATTCCGGCTCCGGCTTCTTGCGACGGCTGAAGGTACGAGCCGGTTCGGCGGGGTGTGAGGCAGGCGCGGACACCGGCGCTTCCGGGGTCGTCTCGGTAGCGGCGTCGCCGGCTGCGAAGCCGTCGACAGCTGCTTGAGCTGCCTTCTCCTTGCGACGTTCGCGCCACTCCGCGCGAATGAAGTAGGCCAGTCCGAGCGGCGCCATGATGCCGAACGCCAGCCATTGGAACCCGTACGAGAGATAGGGGCCTGCATCGAGTTGGGGGAGAGGGATCGTCCCCAGGCCGCCGGGCTGGTCGGGTTCGAGTTGGATGTACGCGTTGATCAGGTCCGTTCCGATGAACTCGCCGATAGGTTGTGCGTCGATCGAGTAGACCTGTTTCGCGCCGTCCTCGAACATCGGAACTCGGCCGGGCGCGGTGCCTTCCGACAGACGCACGCGACCGTTGAGAGTGACCGGATCGGTCGGCGGCGCGGCGATGGGCGGTGCCTCGGCGCCGTTGATCGGCCGAACGTATCCGCGATTGACGAGGATCGTGCGGCCGTCGTCGAGAAGGAAAGGCGTCAGGATCTCGTACGACGGTGCGCCCTCGATGGACTGCAGTCGAACGAGGATGTCGGCGTCGGGCAGATAGGTGCCTGCCGCGGTGATGTTTCGCCATTCGTCGTCCGGTGCGATCGTCGAATCGGCGATGACGTCACCGATCGGCACGGTCTCCGCGTTGATCGAGTTCGAGATCAGATCATTGCGGTGCTCGGTCTTTGTGTTCTTGCCGAGTTGCCATGGGGCGAGCACGGTGAAGCACAGGTAGGCGAAGAGCCCGACCACAGCTGCCAGTACCAACCAACCGGGCCGCAACAGGAATTTCAGTCTTCGCACACGTCCACGGTATCCGTTGCCCGAACGGGAGTGAATTTTGCTCCGGGTTCAGGCCCGCTCGCGGATCCAGTCGAGTATGTCGGGAATGGCTGCTTCGATCTGGTCTCGCACCAGTTCGAAGTCCTCCTGATCCCCGTAGTACGGGTCCGGAACCGATTCTCCGTCAGCCTCGGGGTCGAACGATCGCAGTAGGCGCCGACGCTCGGTGGGCACGCCGAGATGAGCAAGCTCACGTTCATGGCCGGTGTCGAGGGCGACGACCAGATCGGCCGCGAGATGATCTGCATTGACCTGCGCGGCACTGTGGCCCGTCGGATATCCGGCCGCTCGGAGCACGACGTTGGTCCGCTCGTCGGCCTCGCTACCGGTGTGAAACCCCTCGGTACCTGCACTGCTGACACGGACTCGGTCGGCGAGGCCTTCACGGTCCAGATGCGCGAGCAAGATCTTTTCGGCCATCGGTGACCGGCAGATATTGCCGGTGCACACAAACGTCACATGAAGTGGTTCAGTCACGTGGAGTGGTTCAGTGGCGGCCATCGAGAAGTCCTCCCAGTTCGGATGCCGACGATACGGAGCGAAACGCTTGCCGCGCTTCCTCGGCGGAACCGTAGCCCCATTCGACGACGACGGTGGGGATGCCGTACTTCGCGGCGCCGAGCACGTCGTGATCACGGTCGCCGATCATGAGAACGTCGGGGGTTCCGCCGTCGGATGCGAGGACGGGAGTGATCCCGAGTGAGGTCAGCGAATGCGCGATCACATCGGGTTTCGCCCGACGAGTTCCGTCGTCACTCGCGCCGCCGATGAACTCGAAGTGCTCGGCCAGGCCGAAATGCTCGAGGATTCGAATGGCGAATCGCTCCGACTTGGAGGTGGCGACGGCCAGTCGGGTGCCGCTCGCGCGAGCCTTACCCAGGACGACGTCCATGCCTTCGTACACCGAGTTCTCCTGCCACCCGGTCGCGTCGTAACGCTCGATGTACGCGGCGATCGCCCGATCCACGTCCGCCGGGGCCATACCGAGTGACCTGAAGGTGTCGACCATCGGCGGGCCGATCACCGATGCCAACATCGCTTCCGTCGGCTCCGGATGGCCGACAGTTGCCAACGCGTGTCGGAAGCCGCCGTGAATGCCGGGAGCGGAATCGGTGATGGTGCCGTCCAGATCGAACAGAACTACGGGAAAGCGGTCGAGCGGTGGTGTCGTCACGGCACTCATTGTCCCGGACGGCAGGGGTGATGTCCGCGCACGGTGCTCGACCGTAGGCTGACCGGGTGAGTACCGGAACGGTTGACCTGGAGAGCTTGCGACATCACGGCGATGTCGAAGCGGAGCCCGGGTTACTCGATTTTGCCGTCAACGTTCAAGGCTCCGGCCCGCCGAAGTGGTTGCGGGATCGGCTGGCCGCAGGGCTGGCGACGCTCGGTTCGTACCCGTCGGCCGCAGCGGAACTGAAGGCTCGCGAAACGGTCGCGCAGCGGCACGGGCGCCGGCCCGAAGAGGTGTTGTTGCTCTCGGGCGGTGCCGAGGGATTCGCGATGCTGCCGCGCCTGGGCGCTCGTTCGGCAGCGCTGATCCATCCGTCGTTCACCGAGCCGGAACTGGCACTGCGAGAGGCCGGTGTGCCGGTGACTCAAGTGATTCTGGAGCCGCCTTTCGAGCTTCGGACCGCGCAGGTACCCGAATCCGCGGACCTTGTCGTTCTGGGCAATCCGACCAACCCGACGTCCGTGCTTCACCCCAAGGCCGATGTGTTGGCATTGCGTCAGCCGGGCCGGATCCTGGTGGTGGACGAGGCCTTCGGCGACGCGGTCCCCGGCGAAACGGAGAGCATCGCCGGTGTCGAGTCGGCGGATGTACTGGTCCTTCGGAGCCTGACCAAGACGTGGGCGCTCGCCGGATTGCGGTGTGGATACGCGATCGGCTCTCCCGATCTTCTGGCTCGACTCAGTCACGGCCGAGCCCACTGGCCATTGGGCAGTCTGCAGATCGAGGCCATCACGGCGTGCTGCGAACCGTTTGCCGTCGAGCAGTCGAGGATCAAAGCCGACGCGATTGCCGTGGACCGCCGAGACATGTCGCGGCGACTGACCGAGATCGGGATTGCCGTGCACCAACCCGCTGCGGGGCCGTTCGTGCTCATCGACGTCCGTGACGGCGCCACGATGCGAGAGCACCTGCGTGCCCGCGGAATCGCCGTCCGCAGGTGCGACACCTTTCCCGGACTCGGCCCGGATCGGCTGCGCGTGGCCGTCCGTCCAGCCGAGCAGGTTGCGGTACTGATCGAAGCGATGAAGGAGATCTTGTGAGTGGCCCCACCCTTGCGGACGTCATAGCCGTGCTGGAATCCGCGTATCCGCCGGCCCTGGCGGAATCGTGGGACTCGGTCGGTCTGGTCTGCGGCGATCCGGCCGACGCTGTGACGAGAGTGGTTTTCGCGGTGGATCCGACCGAGGCAGTGGTCGACGACGCCATCGCCTCCGGTGCCGACCTTCTGGTCGTTCACCATCCACTTCTGCTGCGTGGGGTGGACACCGTCGGTGCTCACACACCCAAAGGTGCGTTGGTTCACAAGCTCATCAAGGCGGGATGCGCACTGTTCTCGGCGCACACCAATGCGGACTCGGCCGACCCCGGAGTGTCCGACGCGTTGGCGCAGGCTCTGGGCCTGACCGTGCTTCGCCCGATCGAACCCAAGCCGACGCAGCCGCTCGACAAGTGGGTCGTCATGGTTCCGGTGGAGAATGCATCGGCCGTGCAGGATGCACTTTTCGAGGCCGGGGCTGGGCGGATCGGTGACTACAGCCAGTGCAGTTGGACCGTCACCGGTACGGGTCAGTTCCTGCCCGCCGACGGAGCGAATCCGACGATCGGGACCGTCGGCGCTGTGGAGCAGGTTCGCGAGAATCGTGTGGAAGTGATTGCCCCTCGCGGAAAGCGAAGCGCAGTGCTGGGCGCATTGCGTGCCTCCCATCCGTACGAGGAACCGGCCTTCGATGTCTTCGAACTCGCAGCGTTCCCCAGTTCACTCGGACTCGGGCGGTTGGGTGAGCTCGACCACCCCGAAACCTTGCGGGAATTCACCGCGCGAGTGGCGCGCTCACTGCCCTCGACCGAGTGGGGTGTTCGCGCGGCCGGAGATCCAGACGCGACCGTTCGTACCGTGGCGGTGTGCGGCGGTTCCGGCGACTCGTATCTCGACGTGGTGGCGGCACTGGGCGCCGACGTCTACGTCACTGCGGACCTGCGGCATCATCCCGCGGACGAGCATCTACGCGCCGGTGGCCCGGCTCTGGTCGACGTCGCGCACTGGGCGAGTGAATACCCGTGGTGCGCGCAGGCGAAATCGGTGCTCGACGCCGCGTTTGCCGACAATCCGGAGTGGGAAAGCCGGGTTTCGACAATTCGCACCGATCCGTGGTGTTTGAGTGCGCATTAGTGCAGCGCTCTGCAAGGTACGGTTGCACGAACAATTCAAGAGCAGTTCTTCGAGAGCCGTCCTTCGCGAGCACTGCCGACATCGGACTTACAGCAGGAGTTATACAGCGTGAACGTCGAACCACAGGTGCAATCCAAGCTTCTCGACCTCGCCGGGGTGGATGCTGAGCTCACTCGGATCACCCACCGACGCGGAGCGCTTCCCGAGCAGCAGGAAGTCGAACGTCTCGAGGCCGAGCGAATCAGCCGTAAAGACGCGTCCGTAGCCGTCGAAATCCAGATCGACGACATCGATCGCGACATTCGCAAGCTCGAAGGCGAGGTCGACGCGGTTCGTCAGCGCGAGGATCGTGACCGCACACTCCTGCAGAGCGGGTCGGTCGGGGCGAAGCAGCTCACCGAACTCGAACACGAACTCGGCAGCCTGGTCCGGCGTCAGGGGCTCCTTGAAGACGAGTTACTCGAAGTGATGGAGCAGCGTGAGGCGTTGCAGGCCGATCACGATCACGCCGGTGCCCAGCTGTCCCAGGCCGAAGAAGAGCTGATCGACGCCAAGCGTCGCCGCGACGATGCCGTCGCTGATCTGGACAAGGCGCAGGAGCGTTGCGCCGCCGATCGTGAACGACTCGTCGGTGAATTCCCCGCCGATTTCCTTGCTGTCTACGAGAAGCAGCGCACCCTGGGCGGACCGGGCGCGGCGCTTCTGCAGGCACGCCGATGCGGCGCTTGCCGGATCGAGATCGACCGCGGCGAGATCTCGCGAATCGCCGCGACGCCGGCCGACGTCGTAGTTCGTTGCCCAGAGTGCAATGCAATCATGGTGCGTACCAAGGAGTCCGGTCTGTGACTCCCACGCAGGTCATCGTCGAGGCCGACGGTGGATCGCGGGGCAATCCCGGTCCGGCCGGCTACGGAGCGGTGGTGTTCGACGCCTCGCGCTCGGTGTTGGCCGAACGCAAGGAAAGCATCGGTATCGCGACCAACAACGTCGCCGAGTACCGCGGACTGATCGCCGGGTTGACCGCTGCCGGTGAACTCGGCGCGTCGACGGTCGACGTCCGCATGGATTCCAAGTTGGTCGTCGAGCAGATGTCCGGGCGCTGGAAGGTCAAGCACCCGGACATGATTCCGCTGCAGCGGCGCGCTGCCGAGCTGGCGACGCAGTTCTCGCGAGTGACCTACACGTGGATTCCTCGCGGCGAGAACTCTCATGCCGATCGTCTTGCCAACGAGGCGATGGACGCGGCTGCCGGCATCGAAACCGCAGCCCCCGCACCCGCCGCGCCGTCCGAAGAGACGTCGGAGCCGCAGATCGCCGGCTCTCCGGGATGGATCGCCACCACCGGCAAGCCGACACGAATGTTGTTGCTACGTCACGGACAGACAGCGATGTCGGTCGATCGCCGGTACTCCGGACGCGGGAATCCGGAGCTCACGGAACTGGGCCGCGCGCAGGCTGCCGGCGCAGCCGGACGCTTCGGGAACCGAGGCGGTATCGACGCCATCGTCTGCTCACCCCTCGGCAGAACCCGTGAGACGGCAGAGGCATCGGCCCGCGTGCTCGGTTTACCCGTCGTCGAGCACAAGGGTTTGATCGAAACTGATTTCGGCGACTGGGACGGACTCACGTTCCGCGAGGCAGCCGAGCGTGACCCGGACCTGCATCGCGAATGGCTCTCGGACACTTCGGTGCGTCCACCGGGCGGCGAGAGTTTCGACGAGGTACGCGAACGAGTCGTCGCCGCGCGTGACGACCTGATCTCGACCTACGGCGGCGCGACGCTGTTGGTCGTCTCTCACGTCACCCCGATCAAGACTTTGGTGCAGCTGGCCCTCGATGCCGGGCCGTCGTTGCTGTATCGGTTGCATCTGGATCTGGCGTCGCTGAGTATCACCGAGTTCTATCCCGACGGGGGAGCCTCGGTCCGGTTGGTCAACGACACGTCACACCTTCGCTGAAAGAGCCCCGACGGCTGATCAGCCTCTGATCAGATCACCAACCACAGGGCACTCACGGCGGCGAGCAATGTCAGTGGCGTCGTGATGACCCCGAGCAGAGTGAATGTCGCCAGCGTGGGCGGTGCGCCCGCGCTGGTGGCGACTCGTCGCCAGAGCATCGTTGCCAGTGAGCCCACGTAGGTGAGGTTGGGGCCGAGGTTGACGCCGATCAACATCGCAAGCACCAGCGCTGGAGGTGCCGCCGTTCCGAGCGCTGCGATCATCAGCAAGGTTGCCGGCAGGTTGTTGACGAGATTGGACGCAACCGCCGCTACCGCGGCGACAAAGAGCAGCGAGCCGTAGCTGGTGTCGCCTGGCAGGATCTGCGCAATCCATTCACCCACCGGCCCGTTCGCGACTCCGGCGACGATGATTCCGAGAACCAGGACGAACGCGCAGAACCAGAGGTCGGCAGCGTAGAGCATCTTGGCGGCGGTCGTACGGTGCCGAGACAGAGCGATCGCTCCCAGGACACTCGCACCCACCACCGCGATCCAGGCGGGCTCGATCCCGAAGAAACCCGAAACCGCGAAACCGAGCAGCGTCATTCCGATCACCGTCAGCGGCAGAATCGGCGCAGGCGCAGATCTGGCTGCCACCGGCGGTTCGGCGCTGTCGCCCCGCGCGAGTTCCGAACGGAAGAACAGTCGAAAAATCAGGTACTCGACAGCGATCGTCACAACCCACGGCAACGCCATCAATGCGGTGAAGTGCAAGAACGTCAAACCTGTTGCAGCAAACGCGATGAGGTTGGTCAAATTCGACACCGGCAGGAGCGTCGACGCCGAGTTCGACAGGTGCGCACTGGCATAGGAATGGGGCCGCGTACTTGCTCCGATGGATCGTGCGGCCGCGATCACCGCGGGTGTCAACAGCACGACGGTGGCGTCGAGGCTCAGGACCGCCGTGGTCAGGGCAGCGGCGCCGAAAACGTAAATCAGCAACCGGTGTGGATCGGCGAGGGATTTTTGCTGCAGGATCTGGCTGACCCAGCGAAAGACGCCGAGAGCGTCCGCGGCATGAGCGAGAACCAGCACGGCAACCAGGAAGACGACGGTGGGTGCCATGCTCGTCAGTTCTTCGCGGGCTTCGTCGAGAGTTACGACGCCGGTCAGGAGAACGATGACGGCTGCCGGCCCGGCGATGACGATCTCGGGAAGCCCGCGTGGACGCACTATCGCAAAGACGAGTACGGCGGCGACGAGCAGGATGGGAAGAAGAGTCACGCGTTGGTGCTCCGTGTCGGGGCGAGCGTCATTTGAGCAGTTTGTAGAGCGTGTTCAGGTTTCGGGTTGTGGTGAACGCCTTGAACTTCGGTTTTCCGGTGTTCCGGCCGAACGCGCTCTTGACGGTCTGCCCCTTCTCGACCTCCCAGTACAAGACTCCGTCGCCTGCCGCCACACGCTCGACCGAGGCATCGAGTTGCGCTGCTGCAGTGCTCAATTCCTCCAGGATTTCCGGCTCGGAGGCAACCATCGCATAAGCATGCCAACCCTCGCGTTCGCGCTCGAACGGGTAGTTGTCCACGATCGCCTGCAGTGTCGGAAGGTCGAGGACGAACACCCAAGCCTCGTAGCCGAACTCGCGGGCAAGGGCGGATTCGATCTGTTTCTTCAGCGTCGGGATGTCGGTGCTCGGACTGTCGAACAGAACGTTGCCTGAGGCCAACACGGTTTTCACCCCTTGGAATCCGAGGTCACCGAAGACTCTCGCCAGGTCCGCCATCTTGATGTTGATGCCGCCCACGTTGATACCGCGTAGCAGGGCCACGTACCGAGTCATACGGTGACCATAGTGCCGGCCACCGACAGGCGCCCGGTAGCATACGGGGGCGGACGAGTTGGCCGGGCGGCCGCGGCTTCTGGAACCAGCGCGTATCGCGCACAGGCCTGGGGCCGAGGAAAGTCCGGACTCCACAGAGCAGGGCGGTTGTTAACGGCAACCCGAGGCAACTCGCGGGACAGTGCCACAGAAAACAGACCGCCTGCCTTTCGAGGCAGGTAAGGGTGAAACGGTGCGGTAAGAGCGCACCAGCACCTCGGGTGACCGGGGTGGCTAGGTAAACCCCGCCCGGAGCAAGGTTGAAGGTCGCATCGCTCGCGGTGCGGCTGCGCAGGTGTTCGAGGGCTGCTCGCCCGAGCCTGCGGGTGAACCGCTCGAGGCACCCGGCGACGGTGTGCCCAGATGGATGGTCGCCACTCGGCACTTCGGTGCCGCAGGACAGGATCCGGCTTACACGCCGACTCGTCCGCCCGCGATCTGCACAGTGAGAAAAAGAAGACCCCCACCGGATCGGTGGGGGTCTTCTTTGTTCGAAAAGCTGTCAGACAGGCTTGATGACCAGCAGCGTAGCCCAGTACGTTGCCGCGTCATGGCCCATGAGCGGGAGGAGGTAATCGTAAAGAATTGCGGACATGCGCACTCCATTTTCTGTTCGTAGCTTGTGTTGGGCATTCAAGCAGAACTCACCGTTCGAATGTCCGGTTCTCACCTGCCAGGCCAAGTAGAAAGAATATCAGTCTCACAGCGATCTACAAGCTTCTATCTCACTCTGATGTCACACTGTGGATATGACTGATGAAGATCGACTCTGGTACTTCGACGTGTCCGACGGTTCCGTCACGCAGGGAAAGGGTGCGTCCTCGCTGACGAGGATGGGGCCGTACCCTGATCGGGACTCTGCCGAGCATGCATTGAAGATCGCTGCCGAACGCAACAAAGCCGCCGATCGGGCAGACGAAGACTGGAACAACTGAGACTTGGAATAACTGAGACTTGGAACAGCCGGGACTCGAACAACTGGGACCGGTACTGCTGCTACACCGGCCCGAACCGATCATGGAGGATGCGTGCCCGCAAGTCGAATGATGGTGCAGGGAATCGACTTCGGAGTGGTTCGGGCGGAGTTCGACTTGCCAGGAGCATTCTCGGCTGCGGCGCAGGCCGAGGCCGAGAATGCCGTGGATCGTTTCGGTGCCGGGCGTGTCGACGAAACGGGTATCGCCTTCGTGACCATCGACCCTCCCGGATCGATGGACCTCGACCAGGCAGTGCACATCGAGAAGATCTCGACCGGGTACGTCGTGCACTACGCGATCGCCGACGTCGCGGCGGTGGTGACGCCGGGTGGCGCTCTCGACATCGAAACCCGCAAGCGGGGCCAAACCTTCTATCTCCCGGACGGTTCCGTCCCGCTGCATCCCCGAGCGTTGTCGGAGGGATCGGCGAGTCTGCTGCCGGACGTGGTTCGTCCCGCCGCGCTGTGGCGGATCGAACTCGACGCGCAGGCCGAGCCGACGTCGTGGCAGGTGAGACGCGCTCTCGTGAAATCGGTGGCACGTCTGGACTATTCGACCGTGCAGCGCGATGCCGACGCGGGAACCTTGCATCCGTCCATCGCCGCACTACCGGAGTTCGGACGATTGCGCAGTGTCTCGGCGGTTGCCAGGGGTGCCATCGAGCTGAAACTGCCCGAGCAGTCAGTGGTTCGGGATCAGTCGGAGGACGAGTCCTCGGCTCGCTGGCGGATCGAACTGGAGCCACGTACCGAAGCGGACGACTGGAACGCAGAAGTGTCGCTGCTGACCGGGATGTGTGCCGGCCGCATGATGATCGACGCAGGTATCGGGTTGCTTCGCACGCTGCCGCCGGCCGAGGAGTCCGCGGTTCGGACCTTGCGGAGAACTGCAGTGGCGCTGGGTATCACGTGGCCGGAGGGGCAAAGCGTCGGGCAGATTCTTGCCGGCCTCGATTCCAACGAGCCGTCGACTATGGCGCTGATGTCGGTTGCGCCGTCGTTGCTGCGCGGGGCAGACTACGCGGCCTTCGACGGTCGACTACCGGAGTTGACGGTGCATGCGGGGATCGGAGCGCCCTACGCTCACGTGACTGCTCCGCTGCGCCGGCTGTCCGATCGTTTCAGCACCGAGGTGTGTCTGGCGATCACAGCTGGTACGCCGGTACCGGAATGGGCGCGCACTGCACTTCCCGAGCTGCCCGACATCATGAGTGGGTCCGACTCGCTGGCGAACAAGGTCGACCGTGCGTGCATCGATCTGACCGAGTCCACGCTGCTCGACGGCCGGGTCGGCGAGGTCTTCGACGCAGTGGTGATGCGCGCCAAGGACGGAAAGCGCTCGGCGGAAGTGTTTGTCCCGTCGGTCGCCGTGATTGCGAAATGCGTCGGAACGCCCGACGACGGTGAGCGCGCAAAGGTGCGACTCACCGCCGTCGACACCGTCAAACGGACGGTGGAATTCACGTTCCCGGCGTAGGGAGTTACCGGTAAGAATCGGTGGCTTCCACCAGGTGATGCATGATGCCGGGCTCCATCGCGGAGTGTCCCGCGTCGTCGACGATCACGAGCTTGGATTCGGGCCACGCCTTGTGCAGCGCCCACGCGCTGGTGGCGGGGCAGACGACGTCGTAGCGGCCCTGGACGATCGTCCCCGGAATGCCGTGCAGTGCGGAGCTTTTGCGTAGGAGTTGGTTCTCGTCGAAGAACCCGCCGTTGACGAAGTAGTGGTTCTCGATACGGGCGAAAGCCAAGGCGAACCGGGTCTCGGAGTTCTGTTCGATCTTGTCCGCCTGTGGGTACAGGTAGCTCGTCGATCCTTCCCAAGCCGACCAGGCGATCGCTGCCCGGGCTGCGACGTCGGGGTCTTCGGAATGGAGCAGTTGGTGATAGACCGCGACGAGGTCTTCGCCGCGCTGCGCCTCGGGTACAGGTTCGAGGAATTTGTCCCAGCGCTCCGGGAAGATGTTTCCCGCGCCGCCGTTGTAGTACCAGTCGATCTCGCTACGACGCAGGAGGAAGATCCCGCGCAGGACCAGCTCAGTGACGCGCGTAGGAAACGTTTCGGCGTAGGCGATGGACAGCGTGGAACCCCAGGACCCGCCGAAAACCATCCACTTGTCGATCGAAAGATGTTCACGCAGGGCTTCGATGTCGGCCAGCAGCTTGTCCGTCGTGTTCACCGACAGGTCGGCGCCGTCGGCAACGTGAGGGGTGGACCGCCCGCAGCCGCGCTGGTCGAGTAGAACGATGCGGTATGCGGCCGGATCGAAGAACTGGCGTACCGCCGGTTGCGCACCACCGCCGGGGCCACCGTGCAGGAACACCACCGGCTTGCCGTCCGGATTTCCGCTGACTTCCCAGTACATGCTCTGGCCGTCACCGACATCGAGGAAGCCGGTGACGAAAGGCTCGATCGGGGGATACGGACTCCGGAGAGCCGACGGCTGCGCGGAAGTGTCGGTCATCAGAAGCCCACCAGGCCGGAAGCGAGATCGGGGATCTCGAGTGCGGAAATCGCGCCGCTCCGGACGTCGGGGCACGCGGCTGAGGTTGCCGCGTCGATGCTTTCGCGGTTCTGAGCGAGATCGAGCAGGTTGATGCCGTTCTGCGTCGCCCACGTGATGACGATCGTGTTCAGTCCGCCCTTGCCGAGCGTCGGGGTGACGGTCCGCCAGTTCTGCAGCTGCCCTTCCATATCCGAGCACAACTGCTGGACTTGAGCGTCGGTGAACGTCGAACCGGACGCGGTTGTTGCCGGCGCCGTCGTGGTGGAACTCGCGGGCGTAGTGCTGCTGGGCGCGGGAGAGTTGGTGGACCCTCCCGCGCATCCGCTCAGCACCGTGACGAGAGCTGCCGCGCCGACTACAGCTGCGGCAGTAGAACTTCGACGGTTACCGATCATTGAACGCACCCCTGGCTGGTTGAGAGACAGGCGGCGTTCGCCGGTCTCGGATCAGAAACTGTGTTCTGCGGCCGGGAAAGCGCCAGTGCGAACTTCTGATGCATAGGCTGCGGCTGCGGAACGCAGTTCGTCACCGACGTTACCGAAACGCTTGACGAACTTGGCTGTCTTACCACTCGTGTAACCCGCCATGTCCTGCCAGACGAGTACCTGAGCGTCGCATTCGGAACCGGCCCCGATGCCGACGGTGGGGATGGTGAGTTTGCGGCTGACCTGGCCCGCAATCTCGGCCGGAACCATTTCCATGACGACGGAGAACGCCCCGGCTTCCTGGACTGCAATGGCGTCCGCCACAAGCTGCTCGGCCGCGTCGCCGCGACCCTGGACGCGGAATCCGCCGAGCGAGTTCACGCTCTGCGGGGTGAATCCGACGTGTGCCATGACGGGGATGCCGGCCGAGGTGATTGCCGCGATCTGCTTGCTCATCCGCTCACCGCCCTCGAGTTTGACGGCGTGCGCGAGGCCTTCCTTCATGAACCGTGTGGCAGTCGCCAGGGCCTGCTCGGCGGAACCCTCGTAGGTGCCGAAGGGGAGGTCGGCGACGACGAGTGCGTGCGGCGCGCCGCGAACGACGCCACGCACGAGCGGGAGCAGTTCGTCGACGGTGATCGGCACGGTGGTGTCGTAGCCGTAGACGACGTTGGCGGCAGAGTCGCCGACGAGCAGCACCGGGATGCCTGCGTCTTCGAAGATGCGTGCCGTGGAGTAGTCGTAAGCGGTGAGCATCGACCAGCGTTCGCCGTTCTGCTTCATCTCGGCGAGGTGGTGAATGCGCGTCTTACGCTTCGGTGCATCGGTAGAGCTTGCAGTGGGTACAGAAACTGCACTGGGTACAGAACCGTAGAGAGGTGTTTCGGACATCGTTGTCCCTTTCTGGCCTCGAGGCCCTGAGCGTTGATCGCCTTCGGGTCCCCGGGTGTGGGTGATGACGTGTTCAGTCTGCCACCGGACATCGCCGACACGAATAGTTGACGGGGTGCAATGGGTCACATCACCGCGCGCGTATCAGGTAGGTGCCGAGACGAGGCGAACCGCTGGCTATCGCGGTTTCCTGGCACCATCGATGGCATGTCGAAGTTCGTTCGCCTCTCCGGTGCCCTCGCCGGAAGCGCAGCAGTGCTCGTGTTGGTTGTCGGTTGCACCAGTTCGGAAGGCACGCCCGAATCAGTGGAACCTGCTGGTTCTGCCGCGTCCGCGGTGCCGTCCGGCCTCGAGAAATTCTACGAGCAGACGCTCGACTGGGGTTCGTGCGACCAATTTGTCGAAGAAGGAACTGCGCCGCTGGGGCGTGGGGTCGACTGCGCCGAGGTGAGCGTTCCCGTCGACTACGCGAATCCGAACGGCGACACCGCGAAGGTGGTGATCTCGCGTTCGAAGGCAACCGGCGACCGCATCGGCTCACTGTTGCTGAACCCCGGCGGGCCGGGTGGGTCCGGGCTGTCGATGGCGACCTCGGGTTCGGGCACCGAATTGCAGGAACGTTTCGACATGATCGGCTTCGATCCGCGGGGGATCGGGGCGTCGACCCCGCAGGTTCGGTGTTTGACGCCGGAGGAGACCGACGCGGAGCGTGCGGAGGTCAACGTCGACATGACGCCGGAGGGCATCGCTCTCGCCGAGGCGGACAGCAAGGACTACGCCGCCAAGTGCGCTGAGCGGACCGGTACGGAGTTCCTCGCTCATGTCGGTACCTACGAGGTGGTGCGAGATATGGACGTCATTCGGGGCGTTCTCGGCGATCCGAAGATGAACTACCTCGGGTTCTCGTACGGGACCCGGCTCGGATCCACGTACGCGGAAACCTTTCCGCAGAACGTCCGAGCGATGGTCCTCGACGGCGCGCTCGACCCCGAGCAGGATCCGGTCGACGAGGTGGTCTTGCAGGGGCAGGGCTTCCAAGGCGCGTTCGACGCCTTTGTCGCCGACTGTGTCTCGCGAACGGATTGCCCGCTGGGTGATGATCCGGCGCAGGCGCAGGCACGCTTTCAGGCACTCGTCGATCCGTTGATCGAGAAGCCGGCACAGACCACCGATCCGCGAGGGCTGAGTTATTCCGACGCGATCACGGGCGTGCAGCAGGCTCTGTATTCGCCACAGTTGTGGACGCCGCTGCGTGGGGGTCTGTCGAGTCTGGCCGACGGACGCGGCGACTCGCTGCTCAATCTCGCCGACATGTACGAAGGCCGTGAGGATGACGGCAGCTACTCCAACATCAACGACGCGTTCAACGCCATTCGCTGCGTGGACGATCCGGCAACCACCGACCGCGCCGAGGCCGGCGAATCCGACACTCGGTACCGCGAGGCGGCGCCGTTCCTCGACGACGGCCGCGGGACGGGTCAAGCGCCGCTCGACCTGTGCGCGTTCTGGCCCGTTCCGGCTACCGGCAGCCCTCACGCGCTCGACCCCCAGGCACTCGCTGACGCCGGTCTGCCGCAGCTGGTCGTCGTGTCCACGACGCAGGATCCGGCGACCCCGTATCAGGCGGGAGTGGATCTCGCGAAGCAGTTGGGCGCTGCTCTGATCACGTTCGACGGAACCCAACACACGGTGGTTCTGGACGGAAACTCCTGCGTCGACGATGCCGTCGTCGACTACTTCGTTTACTTGAAGGCTCCGGAAGAGGGTCTGACATGTTAGCCGGCGCGGCGCCGTACGCTGCGCCTATTCGATGGTGACCAATCACTCTGTTAACCGGGACCACTGATGTAACACAGATTTAACGTGGCTTGCTTAGTCTCGCGTGCATGGATCGCCAAAAAGAATTCGTGCTTCGTACCCTGGAAGAGCGCGACATTCGGTTTGTCCGCTTGTGGTTCACCGATGTTCTCGGGTACCTCAAATCGGTGGCGATCGCCCCCGCCGAACTCGAAGGCGCTTTCGAGGAGGGAATCGGATTCGACGGTTCCGCCATCGAGGGATTCTCACGAGTCTCCGAAGCCGACACCGTCGCTCGGCCCGACGCCTCGACATTCCAGATCCTGCCGTGGGCGCACAAGGACGGTGCGCAGCATTCCGCTCGCATGTTCTGCGACATCACGATGCCCGACGGTTCGCCGTCGTGGGCCGATCCGCGCCACGTACTGCGTCGCCAGCTGAGCAAGGCCAGCGACTTGGGCTTCAGCTGCTACGTCCACCCGGAAATCGAGTTCTTCCTTCTGGAGAACGGCCCGATCGACGGCACTCCACCGATCCCGGCCGACTCGGGCGGATACTTCGACCAGGCCGTGCACGATTCGGCTCCGAATTTCCGCCGCCACGCCATCGACGCACTCGAGTCGATGGGCATCTCGGTCGAGTTCAGCCACCACGAGGCCGCGCCGGGTCAGCAGGAGATCGATCTGCGCTACGCCGACGCACTCTCGATGGCCGACAACGTGATGACGTTCCGGTACGTCGTCAAGGAGGTCGCGATCGGTGAAGGCGTCCGGGCGAGCTTCATGCCCAAGCCGTTCAGCGATCAGGCCGGCTCCGCGATGCACACCCACATGAGCCTGTTCGAGGGCGACACCAACGCCTTCCACAATCCGGACGATCCGATGCAGCTCTCCGAGACCGGCAAGGCGTTCATCGCCGGCATCCTCGAGCACGCCAACGAGATCAGTGCGGTCACGAACCAGTGGGTCAACTCGTACAAGCGACTCGTCCACGGGGGAGAGGCACCCACTGCTGCGTCGTGGGGCCCGTCCAACCGATCGGCTCTCATTCGCGTCCCGATGTACACGCCCAACAAGGCGTCCTCGCGCCGCGTCGAGATCCGTAGCCCAGACTCGGCTTGCAACCCGTACCTGACTTTCGCGGTCCTGCTTGCTGCCGGTCTTCGCGGCATCGAGAAGGGCTACACCTTGCCGCCCGAGGCAGAAGACGACGTGTGGTCGTTGACCTCCGCCGAGCGCCGCGCCATGGGTTACAAGGAACTGCCGAGCAACTTGGACAGCGCTCTGCGCGAGATGGAGAAGTCGGAGCTCGTGGCCGAAGCACTCGGCGAGCACGTCTTCGATTTCTTCCTGCGCAACAAGCGTCGTGAGTGGGAGGAATACCGCAGCCACGTGACGCCGTTCGAGCTCAAGACCTACCTCGGTCTGTGACGGTGAAACCGCCCGCTGCGAGATCAGCAGTTCCAGGACCGGGTCGACTCGGGCTGGTCGAGCCCACCGCTGCCGACGAGTTGCGTCAGCTCGGTTGGGTCGACGCCGAGAGCATCGAACTCTTGTGGTCGCTGTCGCGTGCCGCGAACGCCGACCTCGCTCTGCGCACCCTTGTGCGGATCAAGGACGGGCTCGGCGACGGGTGGCGCGAACTCGATCAGGTCCTGCGCAAGGACAAGAGCCTGCGCGGCCGTTTGTTCGCACTGGTGGGTGCGTCGTCGGCCTTCGGCGACCACCTGGCCGCGGATCCGATCGGCTGGAAACTGCTCGACGGCACCGCTCTGCCGACCAAGGACGAGGCGACTGCAGCGTTGCTCGAGGTCGTGGGTGCAACTGTCGACGAGGGTGCCACCGAAGGTTCATTGACCTACCGCGCCACGGTAACCGGGCCGGAAGCTGTTGTTGCTCTGCGTAAGAGCTACAAGGACCAGTTGATGCTGCTGGCTGCGGCTGATCTTGCGGCGACCGTCGAGAACGAACCCGTAGTTCCGTATCAGACTGTGGGGCACCAGCTTTCCGATCTGGCCGACGCCGCGCTGACCGCTGCACTTGCGGTGGCCATCGCAACGGTGTGTCCCGAGGGCAGCTGTCCGATCCGGCTCGCCGTGATCGCCATGGGCAAATGTGGTGCGCGCGAGCTGAACTACGTCTCCGACGTCGACGTGGTGTTCGTCGCCGAACCGGCCGATGCGACGGCCAGTCGCGTTGCCGGTGAGATGATGCGTATCGGTACCTCCGCATTCTTCGAGGTCGATGCTGCGCTGCGGCCCGAAGGCAAGCGCGGAGAATTGGTTCGCTCCCTCGAATCCCACATCACGTACTACAAGCGCTGGGCCAAGACCTGGGAGTTCCAGGCACTGCTCAAGGCTCGTCCGATGACCGGCGACATGGAGCTCGGTCGCCAGTACTCCGAGGCGATGAGCCCGATGGTGTGGATCGCCTCCGAGCGCGAGGACTTCGTCCCCGAAGTCCAGGCCATGCGTCGACGCGTCGAGGAAATGGTTCCCCCCGAACTGCGTGAGCGCGAACTCAAACTCGGCCGCGGAAGTTTGCGCGACGTCGAATTCGCCGTCCAACTCCTGCAATTGGTGCACGGGCGCGCTGACAGTTCGTTGCATGTCCAGAGCACCGTCGATGCACTGACTGCATTGGCGGCGGGTGGATACGTCGGCCGCGACGACGCCGCCAACCTGACTGCGTCGTACGAATTCCTGCGTCTGCTCGAGCACCGTCTGCAGTTACAGAAGCTCAAGCGCACACACACCCTGCCGCCGCCGGACGACGAGGAAGCGCTGCGTTGGCTGGCCCGCGCCGCGCACATGCGACCCGACGGTCGTCTGGATTCCCTGGGAGTCCTGCGCGCCGAGATCAAGCGGAATTCGCATCGGATTCGCCGCCTGCACGCCAAGTTGTTCTACCGCCCGCTTCTCGAATCGGTGGCGCGGATGGACAAGGAAGCACTGGTCCTGGGGCCAGAAGCCGCGGTTCGCCAGTTGGCCGCTCTCGGTTACACGGCACCCGAGCATGCTCTCGGGCATCTGACTGCACTGACGAGTGGCGCTTCACGCAAGGGTCGCATTCAAGCGCTCCTGTTGCCGACTCTGCTCGAATCACTCGCGGACACACCGGATCCCGATGCCGGTCTGCTCGCCTACCGCAGGCTCTCGGACGCGCTCGTCGACCAGACGTGGTTCCTGCGCCTGCTCCGCGACGAGGCTGCGGTGGCCGAGCGTCTGATGACCGTGCTGGGCTCGTCGGCGTACCTACCCGACCTGCTCATCAAGGCTCCCGACGTGATTCGCTTGTTCGCGGATTCGCCGAGTGGACCGCGCCTGGTCGAGCCGAAGCCCGAGGACGTCGCTCGCGGAATACTCACCGCCTCCGGCCGACACAGTGATCCCAATCGTGCTGTTGCCGCGGCCCGCTCGCTGCGGCGACACGAACTTGCGCGCATCGCTTCGGCCGACATCCTCGGCATGCTCGATGTTCCTGCAGTCTGCAAGGCGCTGTCCTCGGTGTGGGCCGCGGTGCTCAATGCATCGCTCTCCGCGGTGATCAAGGCCAGCGTCACCGAACTCGGGACCGAGGCGCCGGCCAGTTTCTCCGTCATCGGCATGGGCCGACTCGGCGGCGGCGAACTCGGCTATGGATCCGATGCGGACGTGCTGTTCGTGTGCGAACCCCGCGAGGGCGTCGACGAGACCGTTGCGGTCAAGTGGGCCAACAGCATTGCCGACAAGGTGCGCAAGCTTCTCGGGGCACCGAGCACGGATCCTCCGCTCGAAGTCGACACCGGATTGCGTCCGGAAGGCCGCAACGGGCCGATGGTTCGCACGCTCGAGTCGTACGACGCGTACTACGCGAAGTGGGCTCAGGCGTGGGAGATTCAAGCGCTGCTTCGTGCGCACCCGGCTGCCGGTGATCCTGAACTGGGACTGCGGTTCCTGCACATGATCGACAAGACGCGCTACCCCGAAGGCGGCGTCAGTGACGCGGCGGTGCGCGAGATCCGGCGCATCAAGGCGCGAGTCGATTCCGAAAGGCTTCCTCGCGGAGCCGATCCGGCGACGCACACCAAACTGGGTCGCGGTGGCTTGGCCGACATCGAGTGGACTGTGCAATTGCTGCAGCTGCGCCACGCCGACAAGATCGAGTCGCTGCACAACACGTCGACCCTCGAGACTCTCGACGCCATCGGCGCCGCGGAACTGCTCAGCGAAGGTGACGTCGAACTGCTGCGTGACGCCTGGATCACCGCGACGAAGGCACGCAACTGCCTCGTTCTGGTGCGGGGGAAGCCGACCGATCAGCTTCCCGGCCCGGGCCGTGTTCTCGCGGCGGTGGCGCAGGTCGCTGGATACGGCGACGACGCAGGGGAATTCCTCGACAATTACCTGCGCATCACGCGTCGGGCAAAAGCAGTGGTGGAGAGGGTCTTCGGCGGGGAGTAGCGTTTTTGCTCAGTCTTGGCGAACCGGCGCATTCGCGGCGAACTTGCGGACTTCGGCGTCCTGCCACACGTGGGCGGGAACTCCGCCGCCGAGTAGCTCGCGCGCGAGCGCGGGTTGCCCGCCGATCGGTACGTCGCTGCCCGCGATGATCATGTTGCCGTAGCGGCGGCCCTTGAGCATCGCGGGATCGGCGATGATCGCCATGTGTTCGAACTGTGCGCCGATGGTTGCGGCCTCGCTGCGCGCGCCCTGGAGATCCGGGGTGTCGCCGCAGTTGACGATGTAGATGCCGCCCGGTGCGAGCACGCGTCGTACGTGGGTGGTGAATTGCGCCGTCGTCAGTGGTGTCGGAGTTGTGCTGCCGGCGAAGACATCTCGAATCACGATGTCCCGGGTGGACTCGGTGAGAGTTTCGGTGACGGCGCGGGCTTCTCCGACGCGGATGCGCAGAAGAGGCGCGCGCGGGAGGTCGAACCAATCGCGTACGAGTTCCGCCAGAGCACCGTCGATTTCGACCACCACCTGACGCGCGTCAGGGTACGTGGCGGCGAAGTATCTGGCCATGGAGCAGGCGCCACCGCCGAGATGAAGCACCCGCAGGCGCTCGGCCTTGTCACGTTCGGAATCGACCAGATGAGCGATCCACCGCATGTACTCGAAATCGAGCACCGTGGGATCCGCGACGTTCACGTGGGAACTGGGCACTCCGTTGATCTGGATGATCCAGCTGTCGTCGGAGTACTGATCGCGGACTAGTTCGCACGTCCCGGTATCGATCGGAAAAGTGCCGGCGACGGGACCGGACTCGCCTCGCTCGGGAGTACTGCTGCGAGTTCTGGTCTTGCGAGTTCCCTTGGCCACTGTGTCCATGTTAGCCGTGCGCCTTTCTGGTAGAGGCGGCTACCAAAAAGGCACACGGACCGACGGTATTCTCGGGCTACTTCAGGCACACTCGTACATGGAGTGTGATCGGCGACACAAATGCCGGCGCGTTCTTTCGTCGTCCGTGCATCACGAAGAATTTCGAGGAGTGCAGGTGAAGGTCAAGGCAGCGGTAGTCAAGGCGCCAGGTCAGGCGTGGGAGATCGAAGAGGTCGAGCTGGGGGACCCGGTCTCGGGTGAGGTGCAGGTCCGACTCGCCGCATCGGGGCTGTGCCATTCGGACGAACATTTGCGTACGGGCGCCAGCCCGCTGCCCTTCTACCCGGCCCTGGGCGGGCACGAAGGCGCCGGAGTGGTGACGAAGGTCGGCCCGGGTGTCGCGAGCGTCGAAGAAGGCGACCACGTGGTTCTCGCCTTCATCCCGGCGTGCGGACGTTGTCCGTCCTGTGCGAAGGGTCTGCAGAACATCTGCGACGAGGGAGCCGGCCTGTTGACCGGGCAGGCGATCTCCGACAAGACGTACCGCGTCACCCTCGACGACGAGCCGGTCATCCAGATGTGCCTGCTCGGAACATTTTCGCCGTACGTGACCGTCAACGAGGCGTCGGTGATCAAGATCGAGAAGGACATCCCGCTCGACAAGGCGGCCTTGCTCGGCTGCGGTGTTGCCACCGGTTGGGGATCGGCCACCGCAATCGGTGGAGCCAAGGTCGGCGACACGGTGGTGGTCGTCGGCGTCGGCGGCGTCGGAATCAACTCGGTGCAGGGTGCGGCGTCCGCCGGAGCACGATTTGTGATCGCGATCGATCCCGTCGAGTTCAAGCGCGACAAGGCAAAGGAATTCGGCGCCACACACACTTTTGCCTCCCTCGAGGAAGCGCTACCGGTGATCGGCGAGATCACCTGGGGCAAGATGGCCGACGTCACCGTGATCACCGTGGGCGAGATTCACGGCGACATCATTCAGCCCGCGCTCAGCGCGACGGGCAAGGGTGGCCAGGTCGTGGTCGTCGGAATGGGGCATTACGCAGATTCGCAGGTGACGCTCAGCCTCTTCGAGCTGACCCTTCTGCAGAAGCGTTTGCAGGGAGCCATCTTCGGCGGGGTAGGGCCACGGTCCCAGATTCCCAAGTTGCTCGATCACTACCGAAGCGGCGCACTCAAACTCGACGAGTTGGTGACCAAGACTTACAAGCTCGAGGAGATCAACGAGGGGTACGCCGACATGCTCGAAGGAAAGAATCTGCGCGGGATGATCGTCTACACGGAGGACGATTACTGATCGTTTCCCTTTGACTGAAGGCTCCGGCCCGGCACCACGCTTCGTGGTGTCGGGCCGGAGTCTTCTGCCCCCACGCACATTTCTGTCGATCGATGAGTCGACTGCCCCCGTAGTGGGCACTCGCAGAGTGAGGAAACCGGGCACCGTGTCCGGATCTCAGTCCACGACTCGACAGAGAAGAGCAGAGCATGCCCTACATCACCACCTCCGACGGAACCGAGATCTACTACACCGAGCACGGCGTCGGCCGGCCGATCGTCCTCAGCCACGGGTGGCCGCTGAGTTCTGACGCGTGGCAGGTCGAGATGAAGTTGTTCGCCGACGCCGGATACCGGACCATCGCGCACGATCGTCGAGGACACGGTCGCTCGTCGAAGACGTACACCGGCAACGACATGGATACATATGCCAAGGACCTGGCTGAGCTGATCGACACACTCGACCTGAAAGACCTGGTCCTGGTTGGCCATTCGACCGGCGGCGGGGAAGTGGTCCGGTACGCGGCGCAGCACGGCAAAGGGCGCGTGGCGAAGGTGATCACCGCCGGCGCCGTACCGCCGATCATGGTCAAGTCGGACGGCAACCCCGAAGGCACACCGATCGAGGTCTTCGACGGCATCCGTGAGGGAGTTCTGCGAGACCGATCGCAGTTCTACAAGGATCTCAGCGAGAGCTTTTACGGCGCGAACCGCGAAGGTGCCGACGTCTCGCAAGGGGCGAAGGACGACTTCTGGCGGCAAGGTATGTTGGTCAACCTCGCCGCGGCCTACGACTGCGTCAAGGCATTCTCGGAGACGGACCAGACCTCCGATCTCGAAGCCATCGACGTTCCGTTCCTCATCGCTCAGGGCGACGACGATCAGATCGTGCCGATCGGCGCAGCGGCCGAGAAGGCGATCAAGCTGGTGAAGAAGGGCACGCTGAAGGTGTATCCGGGCGCACCTCACGGCATCTACGGCTCATATCAGAAGACACTGGACCAGGACATTCTCGCGTTCATCGAGGACTGACGTCAGCGAGGCGGAAGGGAGCGGAGTCGAAAGGACCAGAGTGGGAAGGATAAAATTGCCATGTCTACACACGTTGCCTCACTACGCAATGGCCCCAGTGTCTTCGAGAACGAACTCGGGTCGATCTCGCAGCTCGACACGAGTTCGTTGCCGATCCTGTCCGGTCTGTCGATCAAACGAATTGTTCTCGGTCCCGGCGCGATCCGTGAACCACAATGGAACGTCAACGCGAACCAGATCGCCTACGTCACCAGCGGAACCGTGCTCGTCTCGATGTTGGGCAATGCTGACGAGTTCGCCAGTTTCGTGGTGCGAGCGGGGCAGATGTATCACGTCGAATCCGGCGCGATTTATCACATCGAGAATGTCGGAGAGGAGGAGGCGGAGATCATCGCCGCCCTGCGTACTTCTCTGCCGCAGCACTTTTCGTTGCAGAGTAGCGTCAGCGCAATGTCGAACGCGGTGCTCGGCAATACGTACGATCTCGCCGCATCGGCCTTCGACGTCTTCGGTAGAGCCGATGCGTCCCAGATAGTTCGGCGGGACGGCGCCGCCGTCGTTCCCGATACCGCCGGCCTTCCCAACGCGCATCTCTTCGATCTCGAAGGCCAGATCGCGCCTCTCGCATATCCGTACGGACAGGCGAAAGTGGCGCGAAAGCAGTATTGGGCGGCGCTGGAGGATCTTTCGATGTACTCGTTGACTATTCGCGAGAGTGGAATGCGTGAGCCACACTGGCATCCCGTCACTGCCGAAATGGGATACGTGCATCGTGGTCACGGGCGGATGACGGTCCTCGATCCGGACGGTTCGCTCGACACCTACCTACTGGAGCCCGGTCAGGTGTATTTCGTTCCGCGTGCCTATCCCCATCATATCGAGGTTCTAGGTGACGAGGACATCAATTTCCTCATCTTCTTCGACCAGCCGACACCGGGCGACATAGGCTACCGTGCAACGGCTTCCGCGTTCTCGCGCAGCGTTCTCTCGGCCTCGTTCGGCGTTCCGGAGCGGGAGCTGCCGCACTTCCCTTTCACTCCGATCGATCCGCTCATCGTCTCGCGGATCAATCCGATCGACCGCCAGCACTGACCGGCAAGGACGCCCATCATGGCCACCACGCTCACCGTGACCGATCACGGGACGATGCTCGACTTCACGTACGAGGACGCCCTCCGCTATCACGGTCCGCAGGCCCCGGGCGGCGTGGCGCATGCCTACAAGGTTCTCGAGCGCGCTCTCGGTGTGCTCGGCGGGGAAGGCTCCGTCGAGCGTCGCGAGCTGGTCGTCACCACCGCACACGGCGGACCAGGAGTGCGCGATGCGTTCGAGTTGGTCACGCGCGCGGTGACCGAAGGGCGGTACACCGTTGACAGTTCCTTGGCCAGGCGTGAACGTGGAAATACGCTCGCGCTGTATGTATTTCGGATCACCTATCGCGGCGCGAGCGTCACGCTGACTGTTCGGGAGGGGTTCGTCGTCGACGAGTTCATCACTCTGTCCCGTAAGTCCGACCGGACGGCCGAAGACGAGTCACGGCTGACAGAGCTCAAGCAGGAGATGGCGGATCGAGTGATGTCGAGCCCGGCCGAGAGCGTGTACGACGTCGACACCGGCACGCTCCCCGTCTGAGCGACGGCGGCGCAGGCGTCAGTGTGCAGAAATCTGGGCTGTCTGAAGTCAGCGGCTGGCGAACATCCTTATTCGTTGGTCGCGGCTGCGCTCGAGATGGTTGCGCATGTGACCACGTGCGGACGATTCGTCCCGGGCGCGGATGGCGTTCAGGATCTCTTGATGCTCCGAATTGAGCAGGTCAGGTTCGCCGTAGTTCGACGGCGGGCCGCTGTCGTAGATTCGCAATTGGGTGGTGAGGCGGATCAGCAATGAGGTGATCGTGGAATTGTGGGCGGCCTGCCAGAGGGCCTCGTGAAACTTGAAGTTTCCGGCACGAACCTCGGTGCCTTCTGTTGCAGTGCAGCAGAACTCGTGCAATCCGTCCAGGCGGGCAAGGTCGAGATCGCTGTGGCGGAGTGCGGCGGCGCCGGCGGCTTCCGATTCGAGGGCAACCCGCGCTGCGTAGATTTCGATGACGTCCTCGGGTGTGCCGGAACGGACACGAAAACCGCGGGCGGCTCGTTCGAGTAGACCGTCGTGCGCGAGCCAGTTGAGTGCCTCGCGGATCGGGGTACGCGATGCGCCGTACGATTCGCACAATTGAGTCTCGTGCAGCGGAGAGCCCTGGGGGAACTTGCCGGCCAGGATGTCGGCTCGCAGGCGCAGGTACTGCCGCGAGGTCTGATCGGACCGGCCCAGCGCAGCCTCCGGCACCAGCAGATCGGTGGTGCTCGTATCGGCGTCGAGATCCATGTGTCCTCATTCCTGTGCATGCAAGTAGAGCGCGTTCGATTATGCCATCGGCGACGAGTGAGTACTTGCGTATACGCTAGTACTCATTTAGGTTCGTGCTTGTTCGTTTCCGAGGGAGAGGGTCTGAAGTGGCTGGAGAGACCGCGTCGCCGCTGGTGAGTGCTGCTGAACTCGACGCGATGCTGCGCGAGGGAGGCGTCGCTGTGCTCGACGCGACGGTTCATTTTCCTCCCGCTCGATTCGACGGCGACTATCGCCCGGAGTCCGGGTACGACGGCTGGGTTTCCTCGCACATCCCGGGTTCCCGACACGTCGACCTCATGGACGTCTTTTCCGAAAGGGAAGCGGCGCTGCATTTCACACGCCCGTCAACGGAGCAGTTGATGTCCGATCTCCAATCCAGTGGTATCGAACCGGGTGCGACAATCGTGATCTACGACCAGGGTTCGACCACTTGGGCATCACGGCTCTGGTGGGTGTTTCGCAACGCCGGCATCGAAGCAAGGGTCCTCGACGGTGGCCTCGCCGAATGGACTCGATGCGGCTTCGCCCTCGCGAGCGGCGACGACGTCACCCACACGTCGGCGTCGAAGCGTTGGAGTGTGACGGACCTTGGCCTGTGGGTCGATCTACCTCGCGTTGCCTCACTGTCCGCAGGAGAAGAAGCCGGAACGCTGGTGTGCGCGCTGGCGCCTGAGCAGTACGAGGGAACGGAGAAGACGCGATATTCGCGACGCGGACATATTCCGTCAAGTGTGAATCTGTCTGCGAAGGGTCTTCTCGACGCCGATGCCCGGATGCTTCCGGCGGACGATGTTCGGTCGAAATCTGCTGACGTTCTACCACCCGTCGCTGAACCTGTCGTGATCTATTGCGGCGGTGGAGTTTCGGCGTGCCTGACAGCACTCGCACTGATCCGCGGCGGCTATGAGGACGTCAAGGTCTACGACGGTTCGTTGGAGGAATGGACTGCAGATCCGACTTTGCCGATGGTTGTCGGCGGTGAGCCCGGCGGCGCGCTTGCGGATGTTCGATGTCCGCGGTCCTGAATCGCCGCAGTCCTCAATTACCTCCCGTTCTGAAGGAATTCTCATGTCTGACACTGTCTCTGTCGAAACCGTCGCGTCGGCGATCGACGCACTCCGCGATCAGGTACCGCTCGTCCAGTCGCTGACCAACATCGTTTCTGCGAACTTCTTGACCAATGTTCTGCTCGCCGCCGGCGCAAGCAACGCTCACATCGACAACGTCCACGAAGCGGGTGGGTTCGCTGCCATCGCCGGGGGAGTGCTCGTCAACCTCGGAACGCCGGACGACGGGACAGCCGAAGCTTTCCTGATAGCAGCAGAAGCGGCCCGAACTGCCGGTACGCCATGGGTTTTGGATCCCGTCGGTGTCGGCGGACTACCCTGGCGGAGCGGTATCGCTGTGGATCTGCTGCGCTTTCACCCCAGCGCCATCCGCGGGAACGCATCGGAGATCATCGCTCTGGCCGGACTCGGCGGTGACACCCGCGGCGTCGACAGTGCCTCCGATTCCGCCGACGCAGTGCCCGCCGCTCTGTCACTCCTGAAGCGTGCGGATGCCGTGTCGGCATCCGGACCGGTCGACTACATCGTCGGCCGCGATGGTGGCGGCGACGTTCGGGGCATCCGAGTCTCCGGTGGCAGCGCTCTGTTGCCGCGCGTGACCAGTACCGGTTGCTCTCTGGGAGGCCTGGTCGCTGCCTACCTCGCCGTCACGTCGACCGCGCTGGACGGATTGGTTGCCGCGCATACGCATGTTGCCGTGGCATCGGAGATCGCCGAGGAAAATGCCTCAGGTCCTGGTTCTTTCGCGGTCGCATACCTCGACGCGCTCTACAGCGTGAATGCGGACACCATCCGTTCGCGTGCCCGAATCGAATCGTTCGACCTGCCGGCTGGAGTGCAGAACTGATGGGCATCAAGACATTCTGGTATCTCACCCAGGCAGACGGGGACTACCCGTGGAGCCCCGGTGGGCTGTTCCCCGTGGACGGGGCCAGGCAGATCGAGCTCGCGAAGACCATCGACGACGGCGGATTCGAAGGTGCGCTTGTTGCCACCTGGCCGAACGATCCGTTCATCTCGGCGACGTGGGCGGCAGCGCACACCACGCGCATGAAGTTCCTCGTCGCCGTCTACGCGAACATGACGCCGGTGCGACTGCTGGCGGAGAAGGCATTGACTTTCGACGCCTTCAGCGGCGGCCGACTGTTGATCAACTCGGTCAACGGACGCGAGAACATCCTGACCAAGTACGACATGAACGTGCCCCACGACGAGCGTTACGAGTTGGGGGAACAGTACTGGGCGGACTTCCGCCGCATCTACGCCGAAGGCACGGAGTCGAACTTTCCCAACACACCACTGCGTATCGATGCGCCCGCTGGGCATCAGGTTCCGCTGTGGGGTACCGGTGATTCGCCTGCAGGCCTGGCGAATTCAGGCAAGGTGCTCGACACCTACTTGGCGATGCTGCGCGAGACTTCGTTCATCGAAGACAAATTCTCTGCCGCACGGGCGGCGGCGGAGGCAGCCGGGCGCGAGTTCACCGACTTCGGTGCGCTCACCGGTGTGATCGTTCGCCCCACCAAGGCGCAGGCGCACGACCGGTTCCGTTCGTTGTTCGAGAAGACGGGCGTCGAGCAGATCGCTCATGTCTTGGACAACGCAGTGCGTCGTCGTACTCAGGGGAAGCAAGACCTCAAGACCTTCACCGCCCGCGACGCTCAGCGACAGGGTTGGGCGGACAAGATTGCCTCCGGCCAACTTCCGGAACCGGAGGAGTTGTACGTCGGTGACGGGCTGTACGCGGGTATCACGGCGTGGTCACCCCTCGACATCTTCGGCACCGGGTCATCGGCCGTGTACTACGTCGGCGATCCGGATTCGATCACGGACTCGGTACGCACGCTTCGCAGCCGAACCGGTTTGACTGCACTGATCCTGGCAGGTTGGCCTCTGATCGAGGAAGCGAAGTGGGTTGCGGAGCATCTTGTTCCGCGATTCGACGAACTCAGCTGACGGCGCGCCGCAAGACAGTGGCACCGAGACCTAGAACGTCGCGGAGAAATGCTGTGGCAGTGTCGATTTCAGACGCAGTACATTCGAGAAGGATCTTGACTTCCACGTCCTTCTTGACGATGTCGGCAACAACGGCCACGGCGACAACACCGTTGCCGACGGCCGAGCCTCGGAACAGATCGATCCCGTCGCCGTCCGCGCTGACCGTGCCGTCGAGATAGCCGTAGTCGAGCGGATAGATCGCATCGGGGTACCGCGGGTGTGCCGACCCTCGGGGGCGATCGATCACGACAGCTGACGTGGCAGCCAGGTGATCGAGGGCGGCGAACAGTTCTTCACTCATCGTTACCGGTGCTCGCGCAGTAGCTGAGTCGGTGTCAGGCCTGCCAGTGCACGCGTATCGCGTGCGAGGTGGGCTTGGTCGGCGTAGCCGGCGCGACCGGCCAGCGACGACAGCGTGAGATTTGCGCCGCGGCTGAGAGTCAACACGTCCTGCATTCGTTGCACCTTCTGAATCAGTTTGGGGGACAGCCCGACCGCCGATGTGATCGATCGTCTGAAATGACGTTCGGAAACACCGAGGTCTGCAGCAATCTCTCGTATCGGCGTGGAAGGGGAGGAGATGAGCGCGGAGTAACCACGCTCGATTCCGTGGTCGGGTTCCAGTCCGCGCCACAACTGGCCCAGTAGGTGAGCGTCGACTGCCTCGTGGCTCAGGGCGTCGGCAAGTACCCGCGCTTGTCTGGAAGTGAGGATGTCGTCGAAGGCGATCTTCGAATCCTGCACTGCGTCGGCAGCTGTGCCGAGCAGGCTCCGCAGAGCCGGTGGATTGATCCGGATGCCCCACATGGTTGTACCGGCGGCGACCGAAACCAGATCGGCACCGGTGGCAGGTCCGACGAGCCACGACTTTCCGGTGCTGTCGACGATGAAGTCGGCGCAGAGATCGGGAAGAATCCGCTTTGCTTCCGTGGGCGTATGGGCTTCGCTGGTGCTTTTCCACGTGCAACTGAAGACGCCGGCCGAATCGGTGATCTGAGTCTCGATATAGGTGTGGCCGTTTTGTTCAAGACTCGACGCTACCGTCCGACTACCGTCGAGAGCGAGGGTGTCAGCGCCGGTCATCAGATCATCGTCACACACTCGCCGATCACTTCTCGACCTGAAACAGGAGAAATACCGTGTCCGTCTCTCCGAGACTCGATCTCGTCGGAATCGTCACCAACGATCTCGCTCGTTCCCTCGCGTTCTACCGAACCCTCGGGCTCGGCATTCCGGAAACACCCGCTGACGCTCCGCATGTGGAGTTCACTTTCGACGGTGGGCTTCGGCTGGCCTGGGACGCGCTGTCCACCATCGCGAGCTTCGATCCTGACTTCGCCGTCGGGGAAGGTCGACACCCCGTCGCCTTGGCCTTCGATTTCGGGACTCCCGCCGCAGTCGACGAGGCGTATCAGCGCATAACAGCAGAGTTCCCCGGGCACAAGGCGCCCTTCGACGCCGTGTGGGGCCAGCGTTACGCCGTTCTTCTCGATCCGGACGGCAACACCGTGGATCTCTTTGCCACGCTCTGATTTTCGAACGGCGCAGGCCCCGAACGAATATCGGTCGGGGCCTGCGATTGTCGTTGATCCAGTTGTCAGTTCACCAAGCGTCGAGGGTGTCGAGGATCTGGCCTCGGGCCTTCCACAATTCCGCACCCCAGTACGGCCACGAATGCGTGCCGTTGGCCGGGAAGCTGTACGTTGCCGGAATTCCCAGCGAGTTCATGCGCAACTGGAATGCGCGTGAGTTCATCAAGGCCAGTGCTTCGAGGCCGATTGCACTACCGGTGTTTACGAAGTCGACGGGACGACGCGGTTGATCGAACTGCCCGGGTAGGCCGCTCGCAGCGGATATGTACAGCGAGAGCCCAGCCAGTTCGGGTGCAAACACGAAGGGATCGTTGCGGAGCCAAGCGGGGTTCCACGGCGGTCCCCACATTGCATCGACATTGAAGGACCCGGCGCTGACCATGGCCACCCGGATCGCCTCACGCATGCCTGGAGCTGAGATGTTGAGGTATCCCGAGAGCGAACCGGCGAACTTGAACTGATCGCGGTGGTAGGCGGCTAGCGTCAGTGCCGCGCTGCCACCCATGGACAGTCCGAGCACGCCGTTGTTGGTTCGGGAGACGCCGCGCGATTCCAGATAGGCGGGAAGTTCCTGGGTGAGGAAGGTTTCCCATTTGTACGTGACCGGCTGGCGATTCAAATTGCTGTTCGCATACCAGTCGGAGTAAAAGCTGGACTGCCCGCCGACCGGCATGACCAGCGTGACGTTGTCGCCGCGATACTGCTCGAGAGCGTTGGTCTCGAAACTCCATGCGTTTCGGTCGTCGCGTGCTCGTAGGCCATCGAGAAGATAGAGCGCCGCGTTGCCGCCGCGCGAAGCCCACTGGATCTGAACCTTGATCGGTCCCATCGACGAGTCTACGAACACTTCCTCGTAGCCACCGGCCGGGGCGGTACGCGCGGGCGCTGCGGTCGCTACCGATCCGCTGATCAGGCCTGCGGTCAGGGGGAGTGCGAGTGCTGTCGCTGCGAGGCCCAGGATCCGACGCTTGATTCGTTTCGAAATACGGTTTCTCGAAAGATCCGGGTTCGAAATATCTGGGTTCTTCGCCAAATCTGTGTGAGCCTCGTGCATGTATCACTCCCGCCCCAAAGGTGCTTGCACACCGAAATCCGACCGAGCCCCCCGAGGCGCGGAATTCCTTATGACACTAAGTGGTCTGTATTGACCTCGACGGCACCGTTACCGGTTCGTTATCAAACTGGTCCGATTTACCGTAATGCCGTCAGGCGTCGTCGACCGGAGGTTGTGCCACGATTTGCCAACCTCCACGAATCAGGTGTTCACGTACCCGAGCGACGTCCGATTCGTGCGGAATATCGTCGGTGACCTTGGTGATGAGGACGCCGATGTCGATCGGATCGACCGAACCGGGAAAGTCGATCGGATCGACCGGAAGCGGAAAGCCGGCGACGAGATCGTCAGCAAGAACGGCGATCTCGTCGTCGGACAGTTGTCGCCGGAGCAGGGCCATCAAAGGGACGTAGTCCTGCTCCGGCACACCGTTCGGATACCCGGCACGCAGCCAGCCGAGTATCGAAGCCAGAAGTGGTGGAAGACTCAACGAATCGAGCTTCAGTGGTTGTCGAGATCAGCGAGGGGCCACCCGGCGGCAGCAAGGACGGAGGCAACGCGCGCGATGTCCTCGTCCGAGGGAGTCTGGCTCGTCAGATCGGCGATCTGAGCGCTGATCTCGTCGCTCGAGATCACCTGGTCGCTGTTGACGTCGCTCAGTTCTGCGAGTGCAGCGCCGATGGCAATGTCTCGAATTTGCGCGTCCGAGAGTTTGCGTCGTAGCAATGCGACCAGCGGAATGCGGTCCTTGGGCGGTATGCCTTCGGGGTAGCCGGCGCGAAGCCAGTCAAGAATGGATTGAGGAAGGGATGGAGTCGGTGCAGTCACGGTGATGTCTTTCCGCTCGTGAGGGCGCACGGGATCAGAAGATCTCGATGCCGAATGTGTGGCTGAGGAAGCCCTGCATGATGAAGAGGATTCCGGTGACGATCGCGATGAGCACGACCGCGAAGCACACCACTGCGCCTGCCACGGCCAACGGACTGCGAGCCGCGACGGCAGTGCTCCCGCCGCCACTGCCACGTTGTCCGGCGTCGAGCGACTTCAGGCCGATTGCGAAGATCGCCGGTAGTCCGGCGCCCAGCAGGAGGCCGACCAGTACGACCTGCCAGAGCGAGTCGACGGTGTTTTTCAAGATATCCATGTCGATTCCCTCTTTCAGGCTTTGGCGTCGGTGGTGACGCGGGCGTCCGGACCGGGGACCTCTGCAGGCACCAGGCCGCCGTCCCACTCGGCGTTGACGTTGCTCGGATCGATGGGCTCCTTGCGGGAGCGCAGGTACATCCAGCCGGCCAACGCGATGAGCACGGCGAAGACGACCAGGACACCGGGCAGGCCGCCGACGATGTCGGCCAGTCCCCAGCACAGAGCGCCGACGATTGCAGCGGACGGAAGAGTGATCAACCAGGCGACCGCCATACGTCCGGCTACGCCCCAACGAACTTCGGCGCCCTTGCGTCCCAGACCGGTTCCCATGATGGAACCCGTCGCCACATGGGTGGTGGAGAGCGGAAGGCCGAGGTGGCTGGAGGTGAGAATGATTGCAGCAGAGGATGCTTCGGCTGCCATGCCTTGTGGTGCGGCAATCTCGACAAGTCCCTTGCCGAGAGTGCGGATGACTCGCCAACCGCCGAGGTAGGTTCCGGCAGCGATCGCGAGCGCACAGGTGAGCTTGACCCAGAACGGCATGTCCGCGTCGGCGGAAATGGTTCCGTGGGCGACCAGGGCGAGGAAGATGACGCCCATGGTCTTCTGAGCGTCGTTGGTGCCGTGTGCGAGGGAAACGAGTGAAGCCGAACCGATCTGGCCGAGTCGGAAACCTTTGTCCTTGGTTTCTTCTCCGACGTTGGAGGTGATGCGGTAGATGAGCCAGGTGCCGGCCGCGGCAACCAAGCCGGCCACGACGGGCGCGAGAACTGCGGGGATGACAACCTTGCTGAGGACGCCGCTCCAGGCGACACCGCTCATTCCGAGGGACGCGATTGCGGCGCCGATCAGTCCGCCGAACAGCGCGTGTGAGGAACTCGAGGGGATGCCGAGCAACCACGTTGCCAGGTTCCAGATGATGCCGCCGACAAGGCCGGCGAAGACGATGGTGAGCAGCGCTTGGCCACCCACATTTCCGAGGTTCACCACACCCTTGGCCACAGTGGCAGCAACCTCTACCGAGAGGAAAGCTCCGACCAGGTTCAAGGAAGCAGACAGAGCGACTGCCACCTTGGGCTTGAGGGCGCCGGTTGCAATCGACGTGGCCATAGCGTTGCCAGTGTCATGAAAACCGTTGGTGAAGTCGAACCCCAGAGCGGTTACGACGACGACGAGGAGAACGATGAGTTCCGCATTCACGAGAAGTCATGTTCCAACACCTCCGGGCCTCAAATCGACCTCAGACGTGGTCGTTCCGCGACATTTCCACCACTCGGCACCTGTTGTTCACCTTCGTCCGGATAATTGTCCGTTTTGAAACGCCTGAGGCAGAGAAAATTCATTCGTGTGCATGGTCGTGGAGTTCGTGGAGGCATACGCTCGTTTCATGTCCCTGGGCGAAGAGAAGACGATCTCGGTCACCACATTCCGTAAGAGCGGTGACGGCGTAGCCACGCCGACGTGGGTCGTGCCTCTGCCTGACGGACGTATCGGCTTCTGGACTTCCTCGAAGTCGGGTAAGGCCAAGCGTCTGCGAAACAACCCACGCGTCACCGTAGTGCCGTGCAACAACCGCGGAAAGGTTGCCGACGGTGCGTCGCCGGTCACCGGGACCGCTCAGTTGGTGAGCGGTGGAGCTGAATTCGACGAGATCCGCAGCAAAGTCAAAGCGAAATACGGTGTGATGGTGCCTATTTCGAAATTCTTCAACACCCTCGGTCACATCGGTAATGGTCCGTTCCCGTACGGCGACACCGGCGTGATCATTTCCGTCGATGCGTAGTCGGGATTGCGTAGCGGAGTAGTCTGAAGGTATGGAACCCACGACCGGGCACCTCTGCCTGACGGTTCCACGAATCCTCCGTCAAGGAGCCTCGTCATGGCGCACATCAGCACTCTCGACTATGCAATGGAAGCGCCGCAGCGCCATGTCGGGCAACCTTTCCCGTCGCCGACGCGGACTCCGCGATTCCTGCTTCGTGGGCAAGGTGCCGTCAAGGCATCGGTTGACGGCGCGTGGTTCCCGTGGACCACGAACGTCACGGCGGAGCTTCACGATCTGATATCCGCACTTTCGCTGAGGTTGGGGCCGATCGCGCGGGTTGCGTTCGACTGGAACACGATCAGCAGCGCGCAGCGTCGTATCGACGAGGTCGACGGACTGGAAGTGCGGGGTCCGTACCCTGGCCAGCCCCACGATTTGATGTATCTCGACGACATCTATGGTCGTCAACTCGTTCTGATGATGATTCCGCCGTACACGGATCCGGACCGCGCGTACGAGATCATGCGGCGGTTGGTTGATCCTGGCCGCAGCGAAACCTATCGGGTGCAGTGAGATCTTTCTGACGTGCGGGGGTCGAATCTCGCGATTCCTGAACATGCGTCCAGTTTGTCTGGTTTGATGGTTCTCGTAACCACGATCTCAGGCGCATTCCTTCAGGTCAGCGCTTGGGCGCGGCAGCTTGACTCCCTGCCGTGTCGTCGGTCCGGCATGTCCACCACCCTCCCACTGTGCGTGAGCGCCGGACCAGAGGAAGCCCCGCCCTCCCCACGGGGGTGGGGCTTCTACTCTGTTCGGGCTGAGCGGCGTTCGCATCGCCGAATCCGCCCGCTTGTTCGGCAGTTCGGGACGCCCTGGCCCGTAGCATCGCCACCGTGAACATTTCCCTACTCGGTGCGGCTGGGCTTCAGGACTGCGCCGACAGTGGAATGGACTGCATGGACGGATTCGAAGCATTCTTTCTTCTGTACGGCGGCGGATTCATTCTCGCCTTGATTTGGCTTTCCCTGTGTCTTGTCGGAACGGCCGATGTGGTTTCTGTGTCCGGGCGAGTCGGTGTGTGGCGCGCTGTCGCCTTCTCTGTCGGGATTTGGCTTGTGCCCATCGTCGGGTTGAGTGCATGGTTTGTTTACCGCCGCTCTCGCCAAATCTCGAAGACGGTCGGTCCGGATCAAGCCCCCTACTGGACTTGAATGAGACTGACATTTTCACTGAGACCGCACCTAGCCTTGAAACTATGTGGCATCCTGCCGTTCCAGCCAGTTCAAGATCGCTTGGTTGGTCTCTTCGGGTCTTTCTTGTTGGATCCAGTGACCGCAATCGAGATTGACTACTTCCACATTGGGCACGAACTCTGTCAGGTTCTCAGCTCTCGCGATCGCGTCACGGTCGCCGTAGATCATGAGTGTGGGCTGTTGGATGATCGGGTCCACCTCCGCCAGCAGATGCCAGTTGCGGTCAAGGTTCCTGTACCAGTTCACACTGCCCGTGAATCCTGTCGATTCGAAGGCGGAGACGAAAACGGCCAATTCTCTATCGCTCATCAGGGGCTCACCGAGTGGTGTCTCTGCTTTGGCGAGATCGATCAGCGCCATACCCGGCTGAGGTTCCCTGAGGGGTTCGTTCTTCCGGTACAGGTTGCGGAGGAACCGGAAGGTGTTGTCTTCGAACACCGCGTCCGCGACGCCCGGCTGTCGATTGAAATGGACGAAGTAGAAATCACCGCCAAGCACGGCTTCCATGAACTCAATCCACGGCTGCTCTCCGCGATCCTGGTAGGGCAGGCTCAGGTTGATCACTTTGTTTACCCGGTCCGGGTGCAACAGGGTAAGGCCCCACACGACAAAGGCACCCCAATCGTGACCGACAAAGGTGGCATCGTCGTAGCCGTAGTGATCGAGAAGTGCGATGAGATCACCCGCCAAATGTTCGATGTCATAGTCCGTCACTTCGGTCGGACGTGACGAATTGCCGTAGCCGCGTTGGTTCGGGACGATGACGTGGTAGCCCGCCTCGACAAGGGCGGGCACCTGGTATCGCCAGGAATAGGCGTGCTCTGGCCATCCGTGACACAACACGATGGGTTTCCCGGCATTGTGTCGCCCTGCTTCGAAGACTTCGAGTTCCACGCCGTTCACTGGGATGAGGACGGGCCTGGGGAAGTCGGATGGATTCACGGATGCTCCTTTGAGTCGAGTACCGATCTCGTGTCTGGATCGACCGGTTGCTCCGACGATAGGGAGCATCGTGGACACATAAAGTCCTAGATCGCTGGCAATCTGAAGAAATGCGGAACGATCCCACAGGCCGAGCACTGCAACTGCTCTCGCTCCTTCAGACTCATCGCTTCTGGCACTGTGCCGAACTTGCCGCACGACTCGATGTCACGCAGCGGACGGTGCGCCGCGACATCGATCGCCTACGCGACCTCGGCTATCCGGTCGATTCCACGTCCGGAAAATACGGGGGCTACCGACTTGCAACGGGGGCGCACGTGCCGCCCCTGATCCTCGACGATGACGAGTCCGTGGCGGTAGCCGTCGGACTGCGCTACGCCGCCGAGGCCGCCATCGGAGGCATCGAAGAAACGGCGCTGCGCGCGCTGACGAAGATCGAAACACTCCTGCCCCATCGACTACGCCGACGTGTGTCGGCACTGCATTCGAGCGTCAGTTCCATGCGGCGGGCAAATGACGACATCGTCGATCCCGAAGCACTCAGTGTGCTCGCTGCGGCATGTCGCGACCACGAGCACGTTCGTTTCGACTATCGGCGAGGTGATGGCGAGAGCAGCAGACGACTCGTCGAGTCGCACCGCCTTGTCACGGCGGGGCGTCGTTGGTATCTCGTAGCATGGGACCACCATCGTTCGGATTGGCGAACATTTCGACTGGACCGGCTCTCGGAGCCCTGGCTGGCAGGCAGTCATTTCACGCCACGCGAGATCCCGGGCGGTGACGCGGCAGGCTTCGTCGCGAGATCAGTTGGCTCGCCACCCCGTCACCACGATGCAAAACTCGCCATCGAAGCTACGTTCGCCGACCTCGAGGGCGTACTCAGATGGATTGACCACACACCGATCGAGGTGGCAGCGGACCGCTGCCTTGTCGAGATCCGCAGCGAAGATCTCGGCAGGCTCGCCATGACGGTTGCGCGCATTGCGCTCACCGCCCCAGTGGTCGTCATCGAACCAACCGAGCTTGCCGACACCGTCAGTCGGCTCGCCCTTCACCTCAGGGTCTCGCCACCATGACAGTCAGAAGAGGATTGCGCGACAAGACCATTCACGTCCAAGTTGCCGCGGGGACGTGTTCCCTGCGCAGGCCCCTCGTCTATCGAGACACGTATCCGATTCCCTCTAGGCTGGAGAGTAAGTGACCGATTCGAAATCATCGCCGCCGGCTTCCGTCCACCCTCAGACGTGGAAGTTCGACTACCCGATCATCCACGCCGAGACTCGCGAACAGTGGCGAACTTGGTTGACGGACAATCACACGTCAGGCCGCGGAGTGTGGTTGTGCTCCTGGCGCACCACCACCAGCCGACCACGCTGCCCCTACCCTCAGGCCGTTGAGGAAGCGATCTGCTTTGGGTGGATCGATTCCACCAACACCGTCTTCGACGAAGAGCGCAATTTGCAACTGTTCACACCGCGGAGACGCAAGAGTTCCTGGACCCGACTCAACCGCGAACGCGCAGCTGATATGGAGGCGCGTGGCCTCATGACCGCTGCTGGTCGTGGTGCCATTGCTGCCGCGAAATCCACTGGTTGGTGGACGATTCTCGACCAAGTCGAAGACCTCGAGGAACCATCTGACTTGCAGGCGGCGCTGGACCTGGACACGCAAGCGCGAAGCAACTGGGACAGTTTTCCGCCCAGCGCCCGCAAACAGATGCTGTGGTGGATCGTCAGTGCCGCTCGAGACGCAACACGGGCAGGTCGAATCGCCCATATCGTCAACAATGCGGCCATCGGTCAACGTGCCCGCGGCTGATCCGCGATTCGACCGCGTCCGGTATGAAGGCCGGTCATCATCTGTCCGAGGGGTTTCCCTCGGACGAAACAAGTCCACCCGCCCCGCAGAAGCGGGACGGGCGGACTCGGTACTCGCAGGTCTGACTTACGTCAGGATGCGGATCACACGTCGTAGTAGAGCTCGAACTCGTACGGGTGCGGACGCAGGTTGACCGGAGCGATTTCCTGCTCGCGCTTGAGCGAGATCCAGGTCTCGATCAGGTCGGTGGTGAAGACGCCACCCTCGGTCAGGTACTCGTGATCGGCTTCGAGGCGGTTGATGACCGTCTCGAGGCTGGTCGGAGCCTGCGGGATGTTGCGAGCCTCCTCCGGGGGAAGCTCGTAGAGGTCCTTGTCGACCGGAGCCATCGGCTCGATCTTGTTCTTGATGCCGTCCAGGCCGGCCATCATCTGTGCAGCGAAGTTGAGGTACGGGTTACCCGAGGAGTCGGGTGCGCGGAACTCGAGACGCTTTGCCTTCGGGTTGTTGCCCGTGATCGGGATACGGACAGCTGCCGAGCGGTTGCGCTGGCTGTACACGAGGTTGATGGGGGCTTCGTAGCCCGGCACCAGACGGTGGTACGAGTTGATCGTCGGGTTGGTGAAGGCCAACAGCGACGGAGCGTGGTGCAGGATGCCGCCGATGTAGTGGCGAGCCATGTCCGAGAGGCCCGCGTAGCCGGACTCGTCGTGGAAGAGGGGCTTGCCGTCCTTCCACAGGGACTGGTGGACGTGCATGCCCGAACCGTTGTCACCGAAGAGCGGCTTCGGCATGAAGGTGGCGGACTTGCCGTGCTGCCAGCAGGTGTTCTTGACGATGTACTTGAATAGCTGCAGGTCGTCGGCCGCTGCGAGCAGCGTGTTGAACTTGTAGTTGATCTCCTGCTGTCCGCCGGTGCCGACCTCGTGGTGGCCGCGCTCGAGCTCGAAGCCTGCGTTGGTCAGGTTGGTGGAGATTTCGTCGCGCAGGTCCACGTAGTGGTCGTACGGAGCGACGGGGAAGTAGCCACCCTTGGCGCGAACCTTGTAGCCGAGGTTCGGGGAGCCGTCGGCGTTGGTCTCTGCGCCGGTGTTCCAGGAACCGGAGATGGAATCCAATTCGTAGAAAGCGGAGTTCATGCCGGAGTCGTAGCGAACCGAGTCGAAGATGTAGAACTCGGCCTCGGCGCCGAAGAATGCGGTGTCCGCGATGCCGGTGCTGACCAAGTACTCCTCGGCCTTGCGGGCAACGTTGCGCGGGTCGCGGCTGTAGGACTCACGGGTGAACGGGTCGTGCACGAAGAAGTTGATGTTGAGGGTCTTCGCCTTGCGGAAGGGGTCGATCTGCGCCGTGGTGACGTCGGGAAGCAACATCATGTCGGACTCGTGGATCGACTGGAATCCGCGGACCGAAGATCCGTCGAATGCGAGGCCGTCCTCGAACACGTCCTGGTTGAAAGCAGACGCCGGGATCGAGAAGTGCTGCTGGACGCCGGGCAGGTCGCTGAACCGAATGTCGACGTACTCGATGTTCTCGTCCGCGATGTACTTGATGACCTCTTCGGCCGTGGTGAACGCCACGCTTGTGCTCCTTAAGTCGCTTCAGCCAAGTGATGTCGGTTGAATCCGTCGAGGCAGACGGTAGGGAGCTGGTGTTGCCCGCTCGTCAACCCTTTGTTTCGGCAGTGTTACGCGTCGCAGCATCCTGGGGATTTCCGAAGTCCATGTGACCGGCCACACAGTTAAAACCCGGCAAATCTGGACTACGGTGCTGCGACGCCTATCCTGGACAGCATGGCACGTATCACCGGAACTTGGCTCTCTGGGCCGCAAGCAGCTTTGCCGAAGAGCGCGGACGGCCGTGAGCAGTCGTACCGTGGCGAGCTCCTCGGTTTCCCTCAGGAGGGTCCGGGTTCGCTGGTCGGTTCGGGCCGTCGTATCGCGGCACTGTTGGTGGATTGGGTGATGGCTGTGGGAGTGGCCTCGCTCATCACCGGCGACTTCTTCGACGGTATGACCTCGACTGTCACGCTGATGGTGTGGTTCGCCGTCGGTGTCGTCACCGTGGCTCTGTTCAACTTCACCCCGGGGCAGTTCGTCCTCGGACTTCAGGTTGCGCGTATCGAAGGCCCGATCCGAGTGGGCTTCGTGCGCGCGCTCGGACGTCAGGCACTGCTTGTGTTCGTGATTCCCGCGACCATCACCGACATCGACGGTCGCGGTATGCAGGACCGCGCGACCGGCACTTTGCTCGTGAAATCGCGCTGACACAAATTTCTCGAAGTAAAGAAAGACCCGGGTCCGTGGGCCCGGGTCTTTCGTTTTGCTGTGGGGGAGTGTCAGCGACGACGAATGGTTCGCTGCATTCCCTTCATCTTCGCGCCTCCGGGCATCGGGCCCTTGGGAAGCGCTGCTCCGCCGCCGCGTGCGCTCAGTGCAGCGAGGCGACCTTCGATGTTGTCCATGCGCTTGGTGTCGATGTTGCGGGGCAACTTGTTCAAGTAGCGCTGGAGCTGCGAGAGCGGAACCTGGCCCTCGTCGTTGCCGATGATGATGTCGTAGATCGGGGTGTCGCCGATGAGGCGGGCGGTCTTCTTCTTCTCCTGCGCGAGGAGGCCCTTGACGCGTTGCGGCGAACCTTCGGCGACGAGGATGACACCCGGCCGTCCGACGACGCGGTGAACGGCATCGAGTTGGGTAGTGCCGGCGACGGCATTCGTGACGCGCCACGCACCCTGCATGTTGTCGAGCGCCCACGCAGCGGCACCGGCCTGACCTTCAGCCTTCTTGTACACCGATTTCTGGACGCGACGACCGAAGATGATGAAGGCGCCGAGGAGACCGAGAACGATGCCGATCGGCAGCAGGAACCACTGAAGGCCCCAGATGAAGCCGACCAGGAAGAAGACCAGAGCCGCACCGACGAGGGTGCCGATCATCAGCGGCAGGAGGAGCTTGTCGTCCTTGCGCTGCATCTGGAATGCCTGCCAGAGCTGAGTTCTACGTTCCTTGGAAGCCTGCTTGCGGGCAGCCTTCGCTGCAGCCTTTGCCTCTTTGGTGGGTTTGCCCTTACCGGATTTGCTGCCGTTCGCCATGTACCCAGGATACGTCCATTGCTGTGCGCCTTTACTAACCGCCCGCGGTTAATAAAGGCGCACAGCAAAAAGTGGATCAGCGATTCAGGCGCGCCATGAGTGAGCTGGCTTCCTGGGAAGCGTCGCCGCCCTCGGTCAGATGACGCTGCGCCTCGGGAAGTTCGCGGCCGTGATGTGCCATGGCCTGCGCATACAGGCGGCCGGCGCGGTACGACGAGCGAACCAACGGACCGGCCATGACGCCGGCGAAGCCCATCTCTTCTGCAGCCTTCGAGTGTGCGACGAACTCCTCGGGCTTGACCCACCGCTCGACGGGGTGGTGCCGGGGCGAGGGGCGCAGGTACTGGGTGATGGTGAGGATGTCGCAACCGGCGGCGTGGAGATCTGCCATCGCCTCGGTGACCTCTTCAGGGGTTTCGCCCATGCCGAGGATCAGGTTGGACTTGGTGACCAGTCCGTAGTCGCGTGCTGCGGTGATGACGTCGAGGCTGCGCTGGTACCGGAATGCCGGACGGATCCGCTTGAAGATGCGGGGGACGGTCTCGAGGTTGTGTGCGAGGACCTCGGGGCGTGAGGCGAAGACCTCGTCGAGCAGTTCGGGCTTGCCGTTGAAGTCCGGAACCAGGTTCTCGACGCCGGTGCCCGGGTTGAGTTCGTGGATCTTGCGGACGGTCTCGGCGTAGAGCCAGGCGCCGCCGTCGGGGAGGTCGTCGCGGGCGACGCCGGTGATCGTGGAGTACCGAAGGCCCATGGCCTGAACGCTTTCCGCGACGCGACGGGGCTCGTCGCGGTCGAGAGCCTCGGGCTTGCCGGTGTCGATCTGGCAGAAGTCGCAGCGGCGTGTGCACTGCTCACCGCCGATCAGGAACGTGGCTTCGCGGTCTTCCCAGCACTCGTAGATGTTGGGGCAGCCCGCTTCCTCGCAGACGGTGTGCAAACCTTCACGCTTGACCAGGCCCTTGAGCTCCGTGTACTCGGGGCCCATCTTTGCTCGGGTCTTGATCCAGTTGGGTTTGCGTTCGATGGGCGTCTCCGCGTTTCGGATCTCGAGACGGAGCAGCTTACGTCCTTCTGGGGCGATAGTCACGACAGTGATCCTACGCCCGGTGATTACTGCAACGGGGTTCGGGCGAGCCCGTCAGCTGTACTGAACGGTAGTAAAAGTCGGAGTAGGCGAGGCGCTTTCGAAGGTGACGCGCTCGACGTTCCGTTCGGTGACGGGCATGGTTCCGTCGAGAGCAGCGATCACTGCCTCGGTCACAGCGGGAGTGACTTCGTCCACGGTGACGTCGCGACCGAGTTCATGCGACAGCGTCGTGACCCCGGCGTCACGGATGCCGCAGGGAATGATGTTGTCGAATCCGGTCAGGACCGAATTGCAGTTCAGGGAGAAGCCGTGCAGTGCCACGCCCCGTTGGACGCGCACGCCGATGGCAGAAACCTTGCGCTCGGGCTTCCATTGCCCGTTTGCGAGTTCGGCGGGCAGCCAGACGCCGGAGCGGCCGTCGATGCGCCCGCAGTTCAGGCCGAGGTCCGTGCACACCGTGATCAGTGCTTCCTCGATGCGTCGGACATACCGCACCACGTCGATGGGCTCGGCCAGTTTCACGATCGGATATCCCACCAGCTGGCCGGGGCCGTGCCAGGTGATCTTCCCGCCGCGGTCGACGTCGATGACAGGCGTGCCGTCGACGGGACGATCTTCGGGTTCCGTGCGTCGTCCTGCCGTGTACACCGGCGGGTGTTCGAGGAGCAGTAGCGTGTCCGGTCCGATGTCGTCCGCCCGCGCAGCCGCGAGCTCACGCTGGCGGTCCCACGCGGCGTTGTAGTCGATCGAACCGAGTTGCTCGACGGCGATCGGCAGTTTCGAGAACCGGGCGGAAACGGCAGCGCTGCTCATGGACGTAGAGATTACGCCCGACTTCGGAATCAACCGAGTGCGGCCGCCAGCGCTTCGCCGATCGTGTTGTGGCGGAAAGAGAATCCCGCCTTTTCCAAAGCTGCGGGAATGGCGCGCTGGCCACCGAGGATGCCGCTCTTGGCGAATTCTCCGATCAACGCTTCGAGTGCGAACCCGGGAACGATCCAGGGAGCCGGGCGGTGGACCGCACGGGACATGGCGTCATTGAACTGGGCATTGGTGACAGGGGCCGGACCGGTCAGGTTGACGGGACCGGAGAGTTCGGAATTCGTGAGCGCGAACTTGATCGCGTCGCACTCGTCCTCGAGTGAGATCCACGGAAAGTACTGGCGACCGTTGCCCAGTCGCCCGCCGAGGCCGAACGAATAAAGGCGCCGAAGCCGACCGAGCATGCCCCCATGAGGTGAAATCACGACGCCGGACCGCAGATTGACGACGCGGGCACCCGCCGCACGCGCCGGTTCGGTGGCAAGTTCCCAATCGCGACACGTCGTGGCGAGAAAGTCTGTGCCTGCCGGCGAATCCTCGTCGACGATCTTGTCGCCGGTGTCGCCGTAATAGCCGACGGCGCTCGCGTTGGCGAGGACGGGAACCTTCTGACTCGCGACCGCTTCGGCCAAGACGTCGGTCGCGACGATGCGGCTGTCACGGATCGCTTGCTTGTAGGAACCCGACCACCGTTTGTCGCCGATGCCGACGCCGCAGAGGTTCACGACGGCGTCGGCGCCCTGCAGGACGGAGAGGTCCAGACGGTCGTGGTCCGGGTCCCAACGCGATTCGTCGGGGCCGGCGGTCGAGCGTCGCACCAGACGCACCACGTCGTGGTTGTCGGAGCGCAACGATGACACCAAGGCCGTTCCGATCAAACCGGACGAGCCGGCGATGACTACTCGCATTCGGAAAGCCTCCTTCGATTCAGCGTGCTTCGATATCCGAACGTATATCTCCGACCGTACTGAAAAAGCCGGGGCGCCACCTCCTGATGGAGATGACGCCCCGGCCGGCCGAGCAGTTGCTTACAGGCCCAGATCAGCTTCGAACGAGGCTTCTTCCAACCGCTGCTTCACAGTGGTGAGGAATCGGCCGGCGTCGGCGCCGTCGACCAGACGGTGATCGTAGGTCAGCGGCAAGTAGATCATCGAGCGAACGCCGATGGACTCGTTGCCGTTCTCGTCGGTGACCACCATCGGGCGCTTGACGATCGCGCCGGTTCCGAGCATGGCCGCCTGCGGCGGTACCAGGATCGGGGTGTCGAACAGCGCGCCCTGGCTGCCGATGTTGGTGATGGTGAAGGTGCCACCCGAGAGCTCGTCCGGCTTCAGGCCACCCGAGCGTGCACGCTTGGCGATGTCGGCGATGGCGCGGGCCAAGCCGGCCAGGCCGAGATCGCCGGCGTTGTGGATGACGGGGGAGAGCAAGCCCTGATCGGTGTCCACTGCGATGCCGAGGTGCTCAGCGTCGTAGTAGGTGATCTGCTTGGCAACCTCGTCGTAGCTGGCGTTGATGTTCGGGTGCGACTTCAGCGCCTCGACGACTGCCTTGGCGAAGAACGGAAGGAACGTCAGGTTGACGCCTTCGCGCTCGATGAAGCCGGCCTTGGCACGGGCCCGCAGGGCGACGATCTTGGTGACGTCCACCTCGAAGGTCTGCGTGAGCTGAGCGGTGTTCTGCAGCGACTCACGTGTCTTGGTGGCCGTGATCTGCCGAATACGGTTGGCCTTCTGCGTGGTTCCACGCAGGTGTGCCAGTTCGGGTCGGACGCCTGCGGCTGCGGTGGCGGCCGGTGCGGCCGCGGGTGCTGCAGCAGCGGGAGCGGCGGCGGGAGCCTTCTTGGCCTCCGCAGCGGCGAGCACATCCTGTTTGCGGATGCGGCCGCCGACGCCGGTGCCGGTGACGGTCGCGAGGTCGACGCCGTTGTCCGTTGCGAGCTTGCGCACGAGCGGGGTGACGTACGGGCTGCTGTCGCCGGAAGCTGCGGGGGCAGCCGCCGGTGCGGGAGCCGCAGCAGGCTTCGGAGCGGGGGCGGCCGGTGCGGCAGCAGGCTTGGGTGCCTCGGCCTTGGGTGCCTCAGCCTTCGGTGCTTCAGCCTTGGGGGCAGGGGGTGCGGCCGGTGCTGCGGGAGCGGCCTTGGGTGCCGGAGCCGCGGCGGGTGTGCCGGAGCCGACGACGGCCAGCTGGCCACCGATCTCGACGGTGTCGTCTTCCTGCGCATTGATCTCGAGCAGGATTCCGGCGACGGGGGACGGGATCTCTGTGTCGACCTTGTCGGTCGAGACTTCGAGCAGCGCCTCGTCGACGGCAACCTCGTCGCCGACAGCCTTGAGCCAACGGGTGACGGTGCCTTCGGTGACGGACTCGCCGAGGGCGGGCATCGTCACGGCGGTACCTTCAGCGGAACCGCTCGAAGCGGCGGGTGCCTCGGCAGCGGGAGCTTCTTCAGCGGGAGCTTCGGCAGCCGGCGCTTCCTCGGCGGGAGCTTCCTCGGCGGCGGGGGCGGGTGCCTCTGCCGCGGGTGCTGCGGCTTCGCCGGCTTCACCGATCTGGGCGAGCTCGCCACCGATTTCCACGGTGTCGTCTTCCTGCGCGACGATCTTGGTCAGGACGCCGGCGACGGGAGACGGAATCTCGGTGTCGACCTTGTCCGTGGAGACTTCGAGCAAGGGTTCGTCGACTTCGACCGTGTCTCCTTCCTGCTTGAGCCACCGTGTGACAGTTCCCTCGGTGACGCTCTCACCTAGGGCTGGCATCTGGACGGAGAAGGCCATGTCTTTTGACTCCTCGACAGTTGTGTTCGGGTTGTTGAATTTTGTCGACTTGTGGTCGTAATGCATTGTGCTCGAGTGGCGCGCGACGTGCGGCTACTTGTAGCTATTTTGCCGATGTCGACGCGCGGGCGCGGCGTCACCGTCGTTCATCTTTCCATTGATACGCCGGGCGTGTCCGATGAGGGGGATGCCGTCCGTTTCGGGTGTGTCGGCTACTGGCGAGTAGGTATGCGTCGGGGGTCCGGCTGTAACGTCGTAAGCGGACCAAACGGTATGTCGTGCGCAGGCACAACGGACATCGCCTGGCAAACTTGACATATCGCCGGGGTGCATCCGCGGCGTCGGTACCGAGGAGGGTACGACCGTGGGACTGTTCGATCGTTTCAAGCGTCCGCCGAGTGCGGCTCAGGCCGCAGCGCAAAGTGATGCGGATCATCTGGCGAATTGGGCGCACTCGCACGAAGGCGTCGAGGCCTATGTGGAACCGCAGACGACGGTGACCGAGGTGACCGTCGTCCTGGTTGCGAAGGACGGGGAGTGGACTCGTCGTCGTGTCGGCGGCGAACGTGGTGCCCGCAAATTGGGACAGGACCTGAAGATCCCGGTCTACGACGTCCGCAAGACGGGATATCCGCAGCGTATGCGCGATCACGACGAACGTAAGCGAATCGAACGCAAGCGGGCCCGAGAGCAGGAATTACGCGACGGCGCCTGAACTGCTGTGCGCCTTTATTAACCGCGGGGGGTTAATAAAGGCGCACAGCAAGGGGTCAGCCGTTTACCGCGATGTCCTCCAGGACCGAGATCATCGTGCGAACGGGAACGCCGGTACCGCCCTTGCCGGTGTAACCCCACGGCCCTGACGTGTTGTAGGCCGGACCCGCGACGTCGATGTGCGCCCACTGGACACCCTCGGGAACGAATTCCTTGAGGTAGTGAGCTGCGACCAGCATGCCGCCCCAGCGGTGCGGGGTGACATTGGCCATGTCGGCGACCTTGGAGTCGAGATCTCCGCGCAATTCCTCCGGCAGCGGCATGGCCCAGCCGTTCTCGCCGACGCTCTGCGAGATGGAGGCGACGCGGTCACGGAACTCGTCGGTGCCCATGACTCCGGGGGTGCGGTTGCCGAGCGCGACCATCTGCGCACCGGTCAGGGTGGCGGTGTCGATCATGTAGTCGGGATCGTCCTCACCCGCGCGAACCATCGCGTCGGCAAGAATCAAACGGCCCTCGGCGTCGGTGTTGACGACCTCGATGGTGATTCCGCCGTACTGGGTCAGCACGTCGCCGGGACGCTGCGCGGTCGCGGACGGCATGTTCTCGGCCATCGGTACGTATGCGACGACGTTGACGGGCAGGCCGAGCTTGGCGGCAAGCACGACGGTGGAGATGACGGCTGCGGCGCCGCCCATGTCCGAGGTCATGTTCTCCATGCCGGCGGCGGGCTTGATGGAGATTCCGCCGGTGTCGAAGGTGATGCCCTTACCCACCAGTGCGACCTTGCGGGCGCCACGCTTCTTCGACGCGTATTCGAGGCGGACGAGACGCGGCTGGCGTGACGAGCCCTTGCCGACGCCGATGATTCCGCCGTAGCCACCCTTCTCGAGTGCCTTCTCGTCGAGAACCTGGACGGTGAGCCCGGCCTCGACGCCCAGTGCCTTCGCGCGCGCGGCGAACTCGGCGGGGTAGAGGTGGCTCGGGGGAGTGTTGACGAACTCGCGTGCGGTGGCGACGGCCTCGGCGATGGCGGCCGACCGTGCCAGCGTCGCTTTGGTCTCCTTCGTGCGCGGCGACGGCACCAGAAGTTCGACGCGGGCCAGTGGCTGCGAATCGGGACCGGGAGCCGTCATGGACGACTTGAATTCGGTGAAGCTGTACGCGCCCAACGCAAATCCCTCGGCGGCTGCACCGAGGTCGAGGATCGAGAGCGTGGTTGCGACGGTGTCGATGCCGGACAACGAGCGAGCTGCGGCGCCGGCGGACTTACGGATCTGCTCGCTGCCGAGCTTGTCGGCAGAGCCGAGTCCGACGGCGAGAACGCTGGTGACCGACAGTTCGCTCGGTGCCGGGACACGAGTGAGCTGCTCGGGCTTGCCCGTGGCGCCGACGGCGATGAGGCTGTCGAGGATCTCGGCGAGTACGTCTTCGGCGACGATGCCTTCGCTGAGTGCGATTTCGGGGCCGTCCGGACCCGACGTCAGACCGACGACCAGTATCTCTGCGCGCTTGGCGACTGTGCCGGCGAGAACGAGGTCGGGTCCCAACGATCGGGCTGTGCGAGTGCTCAAGGTGTCTCCTGTGAGGTGAGTGTGCGATGCGTCCGGTTCTGGCGGATGCCTGAGTCGATGTTAGGCCCTTTGCAGTTTGCGGACGGGCGATCGTCACGGCCGGGTGAGCTCTCGCTGCGGACATGTTTCGATCGGCGAAGTCCGATAGGTTGTGGGCCATGACCGACGAACAACTGTTGCAGGGCCCGATCCACCCCGTCCACGTCGAACTCGGCGCGACGTTCGCGCCGTTCGGGGGGTGGCAGATGCCGGTTTCGTACGCCGGCGTCGTGGCCGAACACACCTCTGTGCGTGAGAATGTCGGACTCTTCGACGTCAGTCACCTCGGCAAGGCCGTCGTGCGTGGCGCGGGCGCCGCGGAATTCGTGAACTCCGCACTGACCAACGACCTGAAGAAGATCGGGCCGGGTAAGGCTCAGTACACGTTGTGCTGCAACGAGTCCGGTGGTGTCATCGACGACCTCATTGCGTACTACGTCAGCGACGACGAGATCTTCCTCGTCCCGAACGCAGCCAATACCGCGGACGTCGTTGCGGCTCTGGTCGCTGTGGCACCGGACGGAATCACCGTCGAGGATCAGCATCGTGCCTACGGTGTGCTGGCAGTGCAGGGTCCGAAATCGGTGGCGGTTCTGACCGCTCTGGGACTTCCCACCGAGATCGAGTACATGGCGTACGAAGATGCGGAATGGAACGGCGTGCCTGTTCGTGTGTGCCGCAGCGGTTACACCGGTGAGGTCGGCTACGAACTCCTGCCGCGGTGGGACGACAGCGAGCCGTTGTTCCGCGCGCTTCTCGAGGCAGTGCGCGCCGAGGGTGGGCAGGCCGCCGGACTCGGCGCCCGTGACACTCTTCGTACCGAGATGGGGTATCCGCTGCACGGGCATGAGCTTTCGCTCGAGATTTCTCCGCTCGAAGCGCGCTGCGGATGGGCGATCGGTTGGAAGAAGCCGACATTCTGGGGCAAAGAGACCTTGACCGACGAGAAGGCTGCCGGCCCGGCTCGCAAACTCTGGGGGATCAAGGCTCTCGATCGCGGCGTGCTTCGTGCCGGCCTCGGTGTTCTGAGTGACGGCGAGGCAATCGGCGAGACCACCTCGGGGACGTTTTCGCCCTCGCTCAAAGTGGGAATTGCGTTGGCGCTCCTCGATTCCGGTGCCAATGTCTCGGCCGGCGACGAGATCGAAGTCGACGTCCGTGGTCGTGCTCTTCGGTGCGTCGTGGTGTCTCCTCCGTTCGTGGAGACCAACACCAAGTAGAGAGCTTTTTCACGTTCGATAGGATTGCGCCCATGACAGGTGCCGCCGATTTCGTTCGTGTTCAGAGCTCGTCCCCGAAGTCCGACGCCGAGCGCCGTGACATTTTGGCGGCGCCCGGCTTCGGGCGGCACTTCACCGACCACATGGTCTCGATCGACTACACCGCGGGCAAGGGCTGGCACGACGCCCAGGTGTTGCCGTACGGAAACATCGAGCTCGATCCGGCCGCAATGGTTTTGCACTACGGACAGGCCATCTTCGAGGGCCTCAAGGCATACCGTCAGCCGGGTGGCGAGATCAGCTCGTTCCGCGTCGAGGCCAACGCCGAGCGTTTCGCGGCATCTGCGCGCCGTCTGGCCATGCCGGAGCTCCCGTCGCAGATGTTCATCGATTCCATCACCGAACTGATCGACGTCGATCTCGACTGGGTTCCCGCAGCCGGTGGCGAGGACGCGCTCTACCTCCGTCCGTTCATGTTCTCCACCGAAGCCGGACTCGGTGTCCGTCCCGCCGACGAGTACCGCTACCTGCTGATCGCCTCGCCTGCCGGTGCGTACTTCCCGCGCGGCGTCAAGCCGGTCAGTGTGTGGCTGTCCACCGAATACGTTCGCGCGGCCCCCGGTGGTACCGGCGCGGCCAAGTTCGCCGGCAACTACGCCGCTTCACTCCTCGCCCAGGCGCAAGCCGCCGACGAGGGTTGCGACCAGGTGGTCTGGCTCGACGCCATCGAGCGCACGTACGTCGAGGAAATGGGTGGAATGAACCTGTTCTTCGTCTTCGGCTCGGGCCCCGACGCTCGCCTCGTGACGCCGTCGCTGTCCGGTTCGTTGTTGCCAGGCATCACGCGCAACTCGTTGCTCGCCCTTGCCGCCGATTCCGGTTTCGCCGTCGAGGAGCGCAAGATCAGCACCGACGAATGGCGCACCAAGTGCAAGAGCGGTGAAATCACCGAGGTCTTCGCTTGCGGCACAGCAGCAGTCATCACCCCCGTCGGACGCGTCAAGTCCGCCGAGGGCGAGTTCACCATCGCCGACGGCGAGCCGGGTGAGGTGACGATGGCACTGCGCGACACCCTCACGGGTATCCAGCGCGGAACCTTCGCCGACACCCACGGCTGGATGACGAAACTTCACTGATCGCTGGTTCGTTCCGCGAGCAATCGCTCCCGGAAGAACTGCAGAATCTCGTCTCGTGCGACGGTGGTGGGCGATCCCGCCTCGTCGACGAGATGAGCCGTCACCACGCTGTGTGGATTGGCAATGACGTGTTCGAAGAACGGCGACGTTGTCGCGTTGGCCGCTTCGTCGGGTAGTACCTTCCCGACGAAGCGCTCGCCCAAGGCCTTCGAATAGGCGGCGAATCGTTGTGTGCGGCAGAACGAGTCACCTCGAAAGCGGTATGCAAGCACCGTGAGGTCTTCGGCCTCGAGTCTCGAGCGCACGGCTTCGAGTTCTTCGGGCCCGCTGTCGGTTTCGTCCGGTCGATCGAGCGGTAACGACGGTTGGGCGAGAACCGGCGCGATGACCGAGGGTTCGAGCATCATCGACAACGCGAAGTTACCGGTGAAGCACATTCCGATCACGCCGACGCCAGGACCGCCGCTCTCCTCATGCGCCGAAGCGGCGAGTGAACGCAGCCAACGGACCGCCGGACTCGGTTCGTCGGCAGCGAGGGCGCGGAATTCTGCACTGACGCAGGCTCTCTTGAATACCGTCAGCCCCTCGTTCACTGTGGGGACCGCTCCGTCGCGGCCGAACAGTGACGGAACGAAGACCGTGAAACCGGCGTCGCGCACCCAGCGGGCGAATCGCGCTACATGCGGGCTGATGCCCGGCATCTCCGGCATGACGATTACTGCGGGACCGGTGCCGGCCACGTACACGGACTTCGCCACTGCGTCGATGGTGATCGTTCGACGGTCGAAGTCTTCGAGCGGATCGTCTTCGGTCATGCTCCGGTTCGGCACGGTGAGCCCTCCCAAGTAGTCGAAACAATTCCTCTGCACAGTCTTTCGGCGCGGGATCGACTACAGAAGAGGGCGGTTCGCCATGTTTTCGGGCGGGCTCGCCACGCACCTATCCCGCGCCGCCGTTGCGGAATCGCTTTCGGTAGTCGGCCGGGCTGATGCCGACGCGGTCGGTGAACAGGCGACGGAAGGTTCCAGGATCCTGATAGCCGATGTGCCCCAGGATCTTTCCGAGAGACCAGTCGGTCGATTCCAACAACCGTTTCGCTTTTCGGATCCGTGCACGCTGCAGATAACTGCGCGGCGATTCCCCGGTCTCGACCTTGAACTTCCGAAGCATGGTTCGGGTGCTGAGGTGAAAAGCACTCGACAGCAGATCCAAGTCGTAAGGTTCCGCCATCCGTTCGACCAGCCACCTTCCGACGTCGTCGGCAAACTGTGTGTGTTTGGCGGGCAGCATCGAGTCGAGGATGTACGGAGCTTGACTGGTTCGGTTTTCGGGCGCCAGCGTAATTCTTGCGGTCGTACGCGCAATCTTGTCGCCGAGATGCTCGCGCACGAGTGCTGTTGCGAGGTCGAGCGCGGCGGTGAACGCAGCAGTGGTGGTGACGCCGTCGTCCTGGACGATCAACGAGTCGGTTCGAACCGTCGCACCGGGGTAACGACTTGCGAGGTCCGCACCGTACAGCCACGACGTCGTACATCGGCGTCCGTCGAGCAGTCCCGCCTCGCCCAGCAGATACGCGCCGACGCAGACCGACGACACCCGAACGCCGCGCGCCTCGCACGCACGGATGAACTCGATTTCTCCCTCCCACAGCGACAAACGCGTCGCAGGGTCTTCGGACGGCACGAGTTCGAACCCCGGCACAACCAGGTGATCGATGTCGTGATGCCCCTCCTGCACGCCGAGCGAAAATCCACCTGCCGCAACGACGGGCGTGCGGGACGCTGCGATGACCGATACCTCGAAGGGGTCGGCGGGCGCTCCATCAGCGACGCGATTGGCGATCAGGAGAAGGTCGGTGAAAACGAAGATCTCGGCCGCGAGGCAACCTTCGTACGCAAGGACACCTACTCGCACGACGTCGGATCACAGTCCGAGAGTGAGGCCGACGGCCGTAAGCGTCACAGTGAGTTCGAGTGCGAATCCGAGAACGTCTCCGTTGAGTCCGCCGAATCTACGGACGCAGTGACGCACGCACAGCACACTGATCACCAGCGCCGACGCGGTCACGAGAGGGCCGAGCCACCACCGGTCGGTGGCAAAGCCGGAAGCGGCGATCAGCGGAACCGACCACACGATTGCGGCCCACAACGGTTGTGAATCGGCGACGAGCGCACCGAATCCGCTCGGGCTCGACGCGAGAATACCTCGGCGGCAGGCAAAAACGACGGCCACACGACCCGCAGCGACAGATACGAGAACGGCGATCCACTGCGTGGGGGAGTCGGCAACAGCGAGGACGCCGAAGGAGACCGATTGCAGCCCGAGGAAGATGAACAGCGCCGCGACCCCGAACGGTCCGGCACCGCCGCTGTGCATGACCTCGCGGGCGCGCTCCGGTGGACCGTAACAACCCAGTCCGTCGACGGAGTCTGCCAGTCCGTCCACGTGCATCCCGCGTGTCCCGAGGGCGAGCGCACCTACCGTCAGCAAGCCTGCGAGATAGGGATTCAGGCCGATACTGGTTGTGCCCCAGAGCAGAAACGTCGCGGCAATGCCGAGAGCGATCCCGGCGAGCGGAGCTGCCGCGATGGCGCGACGGCCGGCAGTTCGGTCGATGTCGGAGGGACCACGAACCGGAAGGACCGTCAGCCACGAGAAGGCCAGTGGCACCCCGGACAGCGGGCCCGCCACGCTCACTCCGCCGTATCGGTCTTGGTCAGGTCGATCGACTCGGGTTCGTCGACAGGTGCGCTGCCCTGAGTGCTGACACCGGCTTCGGAGAATGTCGCCATCTTGCCCAGGATTGCCACTGCGCCCTGAAGAATCGGGAGAGCGGTGACTGCGCCTGAACCTTCACCGAGACGCATGTCGAACTCGACGATCGGTTCGAGACCCATGCGGGTCAATGCGATGGTGTGGGCGGGTTCGGTGGAGCGGTGTCCGGCGACCCACCATTCACGTGCGCCGAAAGCCAGTTCGTCGGCAACCATGGCGGCTGCGGTGACCACTACGCCGTCGAGGATCACCGGCGTGCGACGCGAAGCTGCCTGGGCCAGAAAGCCGGCCATCGCGGCGAGGTCGGCACCCGAAGACGTGCGCAGCAGCGCGACTGTGTCGCGAACGTGCGGACGGGCACGCCGGAGAGCGTCGCGAATCGCTGCGGTCTTGCGGATCCATCCGGCGTCGTCGATACCGGTACCTCGACCCACGACCGCGACGGGTTCACTGTCCGTGAGTGCGGCGATGAGTACGGTTGCGGGCGTCGTATTGCCGATGCCCATGTCGCCGGCGATGAGAAGATCTGCGCCCCCGTCGATTTCCTCGTCCGCGATCGCTCGGCCGGCGGCGATGGCCTGAAGGGTTTCCTCGTTCGACATGGCGTCTTCGCGGTCGATGGACCCGGAAGACCTGCGCACCTTGTGGTTCGAGACGGACGGATCGGTATCGCCGTCCACTGCGATGTCGACGACGCGTACCGTGGCGCCGGCAACCTCGGCGAGGACGTTGACTGCCGCGCCGCCCCCGAGGAAGTTGGCGACCATCTGTGCGGTCACTTCCGGCGGATAGGCGGAGACGCCGTTGCGGGCGATTCCGTGATCACCCGCGAACACGACGACGCGAGGCCGAGCGAAAGCGTGTGGGGGACAAACTCCTTGGCAGGCTGATGCCCAGCCGGCGAGAGCCTCCAGTCGGCCCAGCGAACCGGCCGGCTTGGTCAGATCACGCTGACGCGCATCGGCCTGCGCTCGCACCTCGCGGTCGGGCGGGGTGACGGGTTCGAAGTCGGCGCTACTGACTGGCGCGACGTCAGGGTTGGCATCTGGATTCGCCCCTGAAATGGCCCCTGGATTGGCCTCGGTACTCACATCGTGCCTTCCGGTTGTGCAGCAGTATCTTTCAAGATGAGCGGTAACCCTGCAACCACTAGTACGACACGATCGCACACCGCGGCGATACGAGCGTTGAGAGTGCCGATCTCGTCGCGGAACAATCGTCCGGACCGCGTCTCGGGGATGACGGCCAAACCCACTTCGGGGCTGACCAGCACCAGGTGTCCGCGGTAGTTCTCGACACTGGCGACCAGGCTGTCCGCCGCGGGCGTGACGGTGCCGCGCGGTGCGTCCCAGGCGCCTTGCCGATCGAGTTCCGCGGTCAGCCACGTTCCCAGATCGTCGACCAACGTCGCTGTGTGTGAATCGCTTTCGAGCTGCGCCGCGAGGTCACCGGCAGCTGCGGTTTCGACAGTCGACCAATGAGAAGGCCGTCTGTTGCGGTGCTGGTCGATCCGGCTTTCCCAGTCTGCGTCGGAGACATCACGTCTGGCTGTCGCCAGGTACCGGATCGGTGCCGAACTTTCGGGTAAGTGGCCTGCACAAACCAAATCCTCGGCGTGCGCGGACTTACCAGACCGCGCGCCGCCGAGGACTAAAGTTCTATACGTGTTCGTCACGCTCAGATTGCGTCGCCCGGCCCCACACGAGGCTTCGGTGCGCGCAGCTTACGGATCTGCGACGCGCGAACGAACGCGTACCAGCCGAGCTTGAATCCGCCGTCGGTGCTGTCGGGGAAGCGCTCGGCGACGCGGTTGTTGATCATGCGACCGAGCCAGATGCCTTCACCGACCATGAAGAGCATCATCACGAGCATTGCCAGCGTGACGATCTGCTGGAGTGCGGGCGTGACGAACATCGTCATGATGAGGATCAATGCGAGCGGCATGAACAGCCCGACGAGGTTGCGGCGAGCGTCGATGAAGTCACGGACGTAGGCGCGAACCGGTCCCTTGTCGCGGGGGAGCAGGTACTTGTCCTCGCCGGCGAGCATGCGGGCGCGGCGGTCTGCCGACGATGCGCGACGCTCGGCGGCTTCGGCCTTGCGGTCCTCCTTGGAGCCGCGGGTCGCCTTACGGCGGGCGCGGGCTTCCTTCGCGGTCAGCGGGGCAGGGGCAACGGGGCCACGCCTCTTCGCCTCGGCGTCACGACGCTTGGGTGTGGGGCGGCCCTTGCCCACCTGCTCGATGGGCGCCTCTTCGGAGGCCGAGGATGCCTCAGTGCCCTCGACGTCACGTTTGTCGGAGTTGTCTGAGTCACCGCGGCGTAGCAATTTCACACCTCCAGGCTATTGGATAAGTGCACGGTCTGGGAAACCGACCTCGGTCTTTCTGAAAAACCCGATCGCCCGAGGCACTGAAACGCGCGAGATCGTGAAACATCGGGGTCATTCGGGACTCTTAGACTTCGGCTATGCGGGTAATAGTTGCTCCAGATTCGTTTGGTGAGACGTTGACGGCCGTCGAGGCGGCTGAGTCCATTTCTGCCGGTTGGCGACGTGGCCGACCCGAAGACGACGTTGTCACCGCGCCACAATCCGACGGTGGGCCGGGTTTCGTCGACGTCTTGGCCACGGCTGGGGGCGACATCCGGACTGCACGGGTGTCCGGGCCTTTGACCGCCGCCGTCGACGCCACGTGGCTGTTCGATTCGGACACGGCGTACATCGAGTCCGCCGAGGCCGTCGGGCTCGGCCTGCTCGGAGGTCCGCCGACGCGGGACACTGCACTCGCCGCGCACAGTCTCGGTGTGGGAGAGCTGATCGCTGTCGCGCTCGAGGCAGGCGTGAAGACGGTTGTCGTCGGACTCGGTGGGAGTTGCTGCACCGACGGGGGACGTGGACTGGTGGAGGCGCTGGGCGGCCTGGAGGTTGCAGCGGCGGCTACGGCAGGCACTCAGTTGTTCGCCGCCACCGACGTCGAACACGTACTTCTCGGCGAGCACGGTGCGGCAGCGGTGTTCGGCCCGCAAAAGGGTGCCGACGCCGAAGCCGTCGCTGTCCTCGAAGCGCGGAACGCGAGATGGGCCGAACAGTTGGAGTCCGTCACCGGAAAACGAGTGTCGAATTTTCCGGGTGCCGGCGCCGCGGGTGGTATCGGTGCCGCGCTCTTTGCGCTCGGTGCACAGCGGCGATCCGGGGCCGACGTCGTCGCGGATCGCACCGGACAAGCCGCGCTACTGGCTTCCGCTGACCTGGTGATCACGGGCGAAGGCAAGTTCGACCACCAATCTCTGCGCGGCAAACTCGTCACAACGCTCGCTTCGGCGGGGGCAGCACACGGCGTTCCGACGCTCGTCTTTGCCGGCCAGGTGACGCTCGACGAGGCGGACTATGCGTCGACCTCGATAGTCGCGGCGAAGTCGGTGACGGATTTCGCCGGGTCGGTGGAACGTGCGATGGAGGAAGCGTCGGCGTGTCTCGAGGGACTCGCCGAACACACGGCACGCGAGTGGAACATCTGGCGCGGCGTCCGGAGCTGAGGATCCACAAGCGTCGACGCGCCGTTGCCGTGTCGGGAAGACCGGATAGGATGAAGACGAATCGCACCCGGTAAAGGACTGGCGGGAATAAGTCGGCAGCGGCGTACCGTTGAAGCGTTCACGGGTTGGTACGAACATTAGGGAGAGCCCATGACTGTGCAGAACGAGACCGCCACCCACGGCGTCAAGATGACCGAGGCCGCGTCCGCCAAGGCGAAGGCACTCTTCGATCAGGAGGGTCGCGACGACCTCGCGCTGCGTATTGCAGTGCAGCCCGGCGGCTGTGCCGGACTGAAGTACCAGCTGTTCTTCGACGACCGCACGCTCGACGGTGACCTCACTGTCGACTTCAACGGCGTCAATCTGGTTGTCGACCGGATGAGCGCGCCGTACGTCGAAGGTGCGTCCATCGACTTCCTCGACACCATCGAGCAGCAGGGCTTCTCGATCGACAACCCCAATGCAACAGGCTCCTGCGCCTGCGGTGACTCGTTCAACTGAGTCTGTCGATCACAACTCAATTCACGAACAACTGACGCGGAACCGACATTCGGTTTCGCGTCAGTTGTTTGTGGTGACTCGTACGTAGACCGTTCCGATCCGACAGCTCGGACGCCGATGACGGCGCTACGGGCGGTAACGTGAACTTTTGCTCCTCTTTCATTCTTGTACTCACTTCGCTGAAAGGCCACGATCCGTGACTATTGCGGTAACCGGTTCCATCGCCACCGACCACTTGATGCGCTTCCCCGGCCGCTTCGCCGATCAGCTCCTCGCCGATCAGCTCGCCCACGTTTCGCTGAGTTTCCTGGTCGACGATCTCGTGATTCGCCGCGGTGGTGTCGGCGGCAACATCGCTTACGCCATGGGCGTGCTCGGTGGGTCCCCGCTACTCGTCGGCGCAGTCGGTGCCGACTTCGCCGAGTACCGCACGTGGCTCGAGGACAACGGCGTCGACTGCAGCGCGGTCCGTATCTCGGACAAGGCACATACGGCGCGTTTCGTGTGCACCACCGACGAGGACATGGCGCAGATCGCGTCGTTCTACCCCGGTGCGATGAGCGAGGCTCGCGAGATCGAACTCGCGGCAGTGGCCAAGACTGCAGGCGCAGTCGAGTTGGTGCTGATCGGCGCCAACGACCCCGAGGCCATGGTTCGCCATACCGACGAATGCCGTCTGCTCGGGATTCCGTTCGCAGCGGATCCGTCGCAGCAGCTTGCCCGCCTGTCCGGTGACGAGGCCAAGGCGCTCATTCACGGCGCGAAGTACTTGTTCACCAACGAGTACGAGTGGGGTCTTCTTCAGCAGAAGACTGGTCTGAGCGAGGAAGAGATCCGCGCGCAGGTCGGCATCCGTGTCACCACCCTCGGCTCCAAGGGTGTGGAAATTGTTGACGCCGAAGGCAATTGGGTGCGCGTCGACGTAGTGCCCGAGACCGGCAAGGTGGATCCGACGGGCGTTGGTGACGGCTTCCGCGCCGGGTTCCTGCTCGCACACGGCGCCGGTCTGAGCTTCGAGCGTGCTGCACAGTTGGGATCTTTGGTCGCTGTGTTGATTCTCGAGACCGTGGGAACGCAGGAGTGGGTGTTCAATCGCGACGAGGCACTCAAGCGCCTTACCGACGCATACGGCAGCGCGGCAGCGGACGAGATCGCGACGATCCTGCCGAAGTAGGGCTCCGCCCCGTGAGTGGTTGAGGAGTTCGGAGACTCCCTAACCGCTCACGGGGCCGAAGGCCTAGATATTGACCGGGTACACCGGTTCCTGGATCTGCGGCACGATGCGCTTCTCCACGAAGATTCCGTGCCAGACCATGAAGGTCAGGACGGTCCACAGGCGTCGGCTGTGGTCGGACACGCCCTCGCGGTGATCGTTGAGCATCTTCACGACGGCCTGCTTGTCGAAGATGTGGTCGGTTCCCGACTCTTCGATCTGCAGATGTGCCCAGTCGAAGAGTTCGGTGCCGCGCAGCCAATGGCGCAGGGGAACCGGGAATCCGAGCTTCGCGCGGTGCAGAACATGGTGCGGCACAATGCCTTCCAGGGCCTGGCGCAGTGCGTACTTGGTCGTGTCCTTCGTGATCTTCTGATCGAGCGGTACGCGTGACGCGACGTCGAAGACCTCGGGATCGAGGAACGGCACACGCAGTTCCAGCGAGTTGGCCATCGTCATCTTGTCTGCCTTGACGAGGATGTCGCCGCGCAGCCAGGTGAACAGGTCGAGATGCTGCATCCGCGCAACCGGATCCCAGTCCCGTGACTGCGCGTAGATCGGCGCAGTGACGTCCTGGTGAGTCCACTCGGGGCGGAAATCGCGCAGGACGGCGCGGAGCTGAGCGTCGTTGAAGCTACGAGCATTTCCGTAGTAGCGCTCCTCGAGCGTCAAGGAACCGCGGTTGAGCAGACTCTTGCCGCGAGTGCCGTCCGGGATGCGTTCGGACAACTTGCCGGCAGCCCGACGCAGTCCCTTGGGGAGGTACTCGAAAGGCTTGAGCGACAACGGCTCACGGTAGATCGTGTAGCCGCCGAACAGCTCGTCGGCACCCTCGCCGGACAGCACGACCTTGACGTGCTTGCGCGCTTCCTTCGCGATGAACCACAGCGGAATCAATGCCGGATCGGCTACCGGGTCGTCGAGGTACCAGACGATCTCGGGAATGGCAGCGGCGAACTCGGCGGGGGAGACCACCTTGACGACGTGCTTCGCGCCGATCGCTGCGGCAGATTCTGCAGCGACGTCGACCTCGGAATAGCCCTCACGTTCGAAACCGGTCGTGAAGGTGATCAGGTTGGGGTTGTGGCGCATCGCCAGCGCCGCGATCGCCGTGGAGTCGATACCACCGGACAAGAACGAACCGACGGTGACGTCGGCGCGCATGTGCTTGGCGACCGAATCCGCGAGTGCCTCGGCGATTTCCTGGTAGCGCGCCTTCTCGGTGCCAGGTGCAAAAGGCTTGGCCGGGAACTTCGGCGTGAAATACCGCGTGAACGTGGGCTCCTCGCCCGGACGCACCCGGGCGAAGCTGCCCGACTCCAGGCGTCGGATCTGCTTGTGCAGTGTTTCCGGCTCCGGTACGTACTGCAGAACGGTGTAGTGCTCGATGGCACGCGGATCCAGCTCGGTACCGATGCCGATCAGATCGGTGAGTTCGAGCAGGCTCTTCTTCTCGCTGCCGAACGCGGTGCCGCCGGCGCCGGTCGCGATGAACAGCGGCTTGATCCCGAACGGATCGCGCGCGATGAACAGCTCGCGTGTGTCGGTGTCCCAGATCGCGAACGCGAACATTCCGCGCAGGCGCCGGACCGCGTCCTCACCCCAGTAGTGGAATGCAGCGACGATGGCCTCGGAGTCGCCCTCGGTGAAGAACTTGGCGTCGTGGTCCTTGACCAGTTCGGCGCGGATCTCCAAGTAGTTGTAGATCTCGCCGTTGAACGTGAGCGCATAACGCTCCGGGTTCTCCGGTGGGCCCCAACGCAGCGGCTGGTGGGAATGAGCGATGTCGATGATCGCCAGGCGGTTGAACCCGAAGACGAGGTGATCGTCGTTCCACGTCCCGTGTTCGTCCGGCCCGCGGTGACGAAGGCAATGCATCGCCTGGTCGACCCGCGAGACGGCGTCCTCGCTGGTTCCGCCAGATGTCAGTAGCCCGAGCAGTCCACACACAGCGTCCGGTTCCTCGATTCAGAATTTTTGTACAGAAGGCTCCCGGACACGAGTGTCGGGGAGAGGTCAACGAACTCTTGACGAAAGTATGCCGCAGATCGACGTCCCTGCCGATCGCGGCGGAACGAATCGACGTGATGTGCGTCGCCGAAACGACCTGAGCCGTTCCTGAGCAGCACCTGAGAGAGCTGTGTGACGTCCGCCGCGACACGGGCGAGGACCCGAGGATGGATAGCGCCCGGCTTTGGTCTACGCTGCGTAGTAATTGGGCCTTCCCTCCGGGCATGCCCTAGTTGAATTTTGTGGCGATCAGGAAGGCGTGAACGTGGCGCAAGGTCGGATCCTTCGGCGAGCGGGGCTGGCAGTATCTCTGGGCATTGCTGCCTTGCTGCTGTCGGGTTGCTCCATCGACAACGAAGTGCTTCGTTTCGGGTGGCCTTCGGGCATCACCCCGGAGGCGACGCGCATGCGTGAGCTGTGGACGTGGTCGGTTGTAGCCGCCCTCGTCATGGGTGTGCTGGTGTGGGGGCTGGTCTTCTGGGCCGTCATCTTCCACCGCAAGAAGAAGGACTCGCCGGAATTCCCGCGTCAGACGGCATACAACGTGCCGCTCGAACTCGGTTACACGGCAGTTCCCTTCGTCATCATCGCGGTTCTCTTCTACTTCACCGTCATCGTTCAGAACCATGTTCTGGACAAGACGGACAATCCTGACGTCGTCGTAGACGTCACGGCCTTCCAGTGGAACTGGAAGTTCGGCTACCGCTCCATCGAGTTCGGTGACGGCTCCGCCAAGTACAACGGAATCGACGTCGAGGCCGAAGAGGCTGCAAAGACCGAGGGTTCCACCGTGAACGAACACGGGGAAGAAGTCCCCGGCCCGATCCACGGCAACAGCACCGAGGACCTGAGCTACCTGCACTACGACAAGATCGAGACCGTCGGCTCCAGCCAGGAGATCCCGATCCTCGTTCTGCCCACCGGCAAGCGGATCCAGTTCGAACTTGCTTCCTCGGACGTCATCCACGCTTTCTGGGTGCCTGAGTTCCTGTTCAAGCGCGACGTTCTCCCGAACCCCAAGGAGAACCACTCGGACAACATCTTCCAGATCAGTGAGATCGAGAAGGAAGGCGCGTTCGTCGGGCGTTGTGCAGAAATGTGTGGCACGTTCCACGCGATGATGAACTTCGAGGTTCGTGCGGTTTCGCCGGAGGACTTCGCCAAGTACATCGAACTGCGCAAGGGTGACGCGGAGGGCAAGGGTGGTCTGACGACCGCTGAGGCTCTGCAGGCAATCGGTCAGTCGCCGGTGGCTACGTCGACCACGCCGTTCAACACCGACCGCGAGTACCGTCAGGCAACCGTCGCCACTGCAGGCAACTGAGCCGGCCAGCCTCTTCACTGAACAAGGACAAGTGCTGATATGAAGATCGAAGCCAAGCTCTTCGAGATCCTGACGATGTTCTTCATTCTCGTCGCGATCATCTACGGAGTGTTCACCGCTCTGTCACGCACAGGTATCGAGTGGGCCGGACTGACGGCCATCGTCCTGTCTGCAGGTCTGACGCTCATCGTGGGTACCTACTTCCGCTTCGTCGCCCGTCGTCTGGACACCCGTCCCGAGGACTACGACGACGCTGAAATCTCGGATGGTGCAGGAGAACTGGGCTTCTTCAGCCCGGGTAGCTTCTGGCCGATCCTGCTTGCCGCTGCTGCTGCACTCGCGGCAGTGTCGCTGGCGTACTTCCAGCCGTGGCTCATCGCAGTCGCAGTTGTCTGTGTGCTCGCCGCAGCCGCAGGCCTGGTGTTCGAGTACTACACCGGACCCGAGAAGCACTAGTTTCACCCGCACTCGAACAGAGGCGCCGCACCCACCCGGGTACGGCGCCTCTGTTGTCGTTTATGTACGTTTCGGTGGTAGGAGGGTGCCTGTCAACAACCGCTCTCTGTCAATCGTGGAGCGAGTATTCGAGGTCGTAGCGGTGCAGACCGTCGACGACCTCCAGCTCGAGAGTGCCTGCGATGCCCTTCAACTCGCCGGTTCCGGACCCCGGCACGATCTCGTACAGAAGCTTCTGCGTTCCGTCGATCATCTGACCGAACTGCTGCAGGGCGAACGATCCCACAGCTTCGTCGACCTGCCCCGTGACAAACTCCAAAGCGACATAGCCCGCTGCACCGGCTGTCGGATCGCCCGCGGACAGCATCAGTCCGGACGACGTGCCTTCGACGCCGCCGATGAACGTCTTGTCGAACTCGAAGCGTCCGACGCGTCCGGAGAGCTCAGGATCGGCGGGGCGAAGATCGATCTCGAAGGTGCCGCGTGCATGGGATGTCATGGTCCGAGTATCTCACCAGGCGACAACGCCTCGAGGGGACTCCCGAGAACGTGCAACACTCGGTAGATGATTCTCGAACATGCCGTCCTGCAGGTCGATCCGTCGCAGTCAGCGCGTTTCGAGGCCGCATTCGACGTGGCCCGAACCATCATCTCCGAGGTTCCCGGATTCATCAGGCTGCGGCTCTCGCACTGCCTGGAATCACCGGAGCGATATCTCCTGCTGGTCGAGTGGGAAGACGTGGAGTCACACACCATCGGGTTCCGTAAGTCGCCAGGATACGAGAAGTGGCGAGAACTTCTCCATCACTTCTACGAGCCGTTCCCGACGGTGGAGCACTATTCGACTGTGCTCGAGGTCTAGCAAAGCGTAGTGCCTGCTGTTGTCGGCGCTCAGACGACGAACCGGGGGAGTGGTGCCCACTTGGAGGTTGTCCATACTGAATCGCTCAGAGAACGAGTGAGGCCCCGAACCGGAATCCGGTTCGGGGCCTCACTGGTCAACTGACGTTCTTAGTGGAGTTCTCCACTGGAACCATCGGACTTGCCGTTGGTTCGGTTCTGGTAGTCCAGAAGGATCTGAAGCTGCTCGTGCTCAGCTTCGTGATGAGCGGCTTCGAGAGCCTCGCTCTCCTCGACTGGGTCAGCGGTGATCAGGCTACCGCTACCGGGCTTGCCGGCGAGGCCGAGCTTGTTCATCTTCTTCGGGACAGCAGCACCCTGGTACTCGAGCGGGATCGGGTGTCCGTGCTCGTCGACGGGGCCGAGCGGCTGGTGGATCTCGATGTACTGGCCGTTCGGCATCCGCTTGATGATGCCGGTCTCGATGCCGTGTTCGAGGACTGCACGGTCACTGCGCTGCAGGCCGATGCAGAACCGGTACGTCACGAAGTACGCGATGGGCGGAAGGATGACCATGCCGATACGGCCGATCCACGTCATTGCGTTCAGCGAGATGTGCAGGTGGTACGCGATGATGTCGTTGATGCAGGAGATCGTGAGCACCAGGTAGAACGCGATGGACATCGCACCGATAGCGGTACGGACCGGCACGTCGCGCGGGCGCTGCAGGATGTTGTGGTGAGCGTCGTCTCCGGTGAGACGCTTCTCGATCCACGGGTACGCGATCAACAGTGCGAAGACGAGGCCCATGATCAGGGCGACGGCGAACACTGCAGGGATCGTGTACCGGTTGAACAGGTAGATCTCCCACGCCGGCCACAGTCGAGCAAGGCCGTCCGTCCACATCATGTAGATATCGGGCTGGGAACCTGCCGAGACCTGTGACGGGTTGTACGGACCGATGTTCCACACGGGGTTGATCTGGAACAGACCACCGAGCAGTGCGAGCACGCCGAAGGTCATGGCGAAGAACGCGCCACCCTTCATCGCGAAGACCGGGAGGATGCGGACGCCGACGACGTTCTGTTCCGTACGGCCGGGGCCGGGGAACTGCGTGTGCTTCTGGTACCAGACCAACGCGAGGTGGCCGGCGATCAGAGCCAGGATGATGCCCGGGAACAGCAGCACGTGAGCGACGTAGAGACGCGGGATGATGAGGTCGCCGGGGAAGTCGCCGTCGAAGATCAGCCAGTGCATCCAGGTACCGACGATCGGGATACTCATCGTGATACCACCGAAGGCGGCGCGGAGGCCGGTGCCCGAGAGCAGGTCGTCGGGGATGGTGTAACCGAAGAAGCCTTCGAACATCGCCAGGATGAGCAGCAGGCAGCCGATGACCCAGTTCGCTTCACGTGGGCGACGGAAGGCGCCGGTGAAGAAGATGCGAGCGAGGTGAACGATGATCGACGCCGCGAACATCAGTGCAGCCCAGTGGTGAATCTGGCGAACGAAGAGACCGCCGCGCACCTCGAAGGAGATGTTCAGGGTCGTCTCGTAGGCGCGAGACATCGTGACACCGCGAAGCGGCTGGTATGCGCCCTGGTAGACGACGTGTGCCATCGACGGATCGAAGAACAGCGTCAGGAACACACCGGAGATCAGCAGGATCACGAAGCTGTAGAGCGCGATCTCGCCGAGCATGAAGGACCAGTGCGTCGGGAAGACCTTGTTGATCTGCCGGCGCATGCCTGCGGCGAGGTGGTAGCGGGAGTCCATAGCCTCCGCTTGTCCAGCCGCTGCCGCGCTGATCTTGGACGGTTTGGTTGTTGTTGTGGTCACGGTCGACGCTCCCAAAATGCCGGGCCGAGTGCTTCGATGAAGTCACCGTCGGCGACCAGGAAGCCCTCTTCGTTCACTGTAATAGGCAACTGCGGAAGTGCGCGAGCAGCGGGACCGAAGATCGGCTTGCCGTAGGTCAGTGCGTCGAACTGCGACTGGTGGCAGGGGCACAGAATACGGTTGCTCTGCTGTTCGTAGAGCGAGGTGGGGCAACCCAGGTGGGTGCAGATCTTCGAGTAGGCGAAGTAATCGCCGTAGTTGAAGCTTTCCTGGCCCTTACGCTTGGTGACACGCGCGGTGTCTTCCGTGCGGAGGCGGATGAGCATCACCGAGTTACGAATGCCGCGCAGTGCTGCGAGCAGAGCGTGCTCGTCGCCACGGTCGGACTCGCGGAACGGGAAGACCGTTTCCATCGAACCGGCATCGAGATCTTCCGGGCGAACGAGGACGATGTCCTCGGGACGGCCGGTGTCACGACGCAGGTAGATGGTCTCGCCCGGGTAGTTCGGGGTCCAGCCGGACACCCACAGAGGTGAGTCGTCGCCCTTGGCCCACGGGTTCTTGATGAGTCCGCCGAGGGGCATGACCATCATGACGCCGAGTGCGCCGCCGCCGAACATCAAGCTGCGCTTGATGGCCTTGCGGCGGGGGAGGGTGGACGTCTCGAGGGTGTCGCCGAGCTCGGCGACGATCGTGCGACGATCGACCTCGGTGGAACCACCGTCGTGGCGGTCCTGGATCGAGACCTCTTCGGGGATGAACTTCTTCGTGAACTGAACGGCACCGATGCCGACGCCGAGGATCGCCAGACCCATGGTCAAGCCGATCAGCGGGGTGTACAGGCTGTACTTGCCGTAGTTCTCGTCACCGGCGCCTGCGTACTCCCAGGGCCAGAACAGGTAGATCGCGATGAACGCGATCGCCGAAACGCCGGCGAGGCCGAACCAGAAGGCGACGTTGCGCTCGGCGCGCTTTTCCGCCCTGGTGCCCTTTACCGACCAACGATCACGGCGGTAGACGACATCGACGCCATCGAGATTGGTACCCAGCTTGACCAGGTCGTCGCGTGACATCGCGTCGAGCTCTTCATCTGTGTACTTCTTAGGCGTATCGCCGCCATGCTGGCCAGCGTCGCTCATGACCTTGCTCCGATCCACAATGCTGCACCGACGACAGCGATGATTCCGACGGCCCACATGGCGAGACCCTCAGAGGCCGGACCGAGGCCACCGAGCCCGTACCCACCGGGGTCCTTCGACTCGCCCGACGACTTGACGTAGGCGATGATGTCCTTCTTCTCCTCGATCGTCAGCTGACGATCCGAGAACTTCGGCATGTTCTGGGGACCGGTAACCATGGCAGCGTAGATCTGCTGCTCGCTGGCCGGATCCAGGACCGGGGCGTACTTGCCCGAGGACAGTGCGCCACCGCGGCCGGTGAAGTTGTGGCACGACGCGCAGTTGAGCCGGAAGAGCTCACTGCCGCGTCCGACGTCGCCACCGCGCAGCGAGGACTGGGCGATTTCGCCGTTCTCGTCGCGGATGAGCGTCGGGCCGCCGCCGTTGGCCTGGATGAAAGCGCCGAGGGCGTCGGTCTGCGCAGCATCGAACTTGGGGTCCTTGCGTGCAGCCTGGGCCTCGTTGCGAGCTGCCGGCATACGACCAGAGGAGACCTGGAAGTACACGGCTGCTTCGCCGACGCCGATGAGGCTGGGACCGCGGTCCTGCACGCCCTGCAAGTTCGCGCCGTGGCACGTGATGCATGACGTGTCGTACAGCTGCTTGCCTTCACGAATCAGGGCTGCTGAATCGTCACTGGCGGTCGCAACCTGCGGAGCTGGTGTCAACGCCGAAGCGAGGAAACCTGCGCTGATCAATCCCATCATCAATACGAGCGCGCCAGTGACGCGCCGGCGGATTTTCCGCTGGCGACGCGACTTCGCGGCATTCGCTGAGTTATCGGATGCGGGAGGGGGGGATGAACTCATCTGTATCCCTTTGGTATGTCGGGACGGAACTGGACGTCAGGGGCTGCCTGGGGCGTACAGCTGATTAACGGATGAAATAAATCGTGGCAAACAGCGCGATCCACACGATGTCGACAAAGTGCCAGTAGTACGAAACAACGATCGCGGCGGTGGCCTGGGCGGGCGTGAACTTGCTGACCCGGGTACGTGCGATCAAGAAGACGAAGGCGATGAGACCGCCGATGACGTGCAGACCGTGGAAGCCGGTGGTCATGTAGAACACCGAGCCGTACACGCTGCTCGAAATCGTGGTGCCCTCGTGCACGAGGTGGTAGTACTCGTAACCCTGGCCGGCGACGAAGAACGCCCCCATGACCAAGGTGATGGTGTACCAGCGACGAAGTCCGAAGACGTCGCCACGCTCAGCCGCGAAGACACCCATCTGGCAGGTGAACGAAGATGCGATAAGCACCAAGGTCACCGGCACGGCCAGATAAAGGTTCAATTCGGTTGGCTCCGGCGGCCAATTTCCGTTCGCCTGAGCTCGTGCCACGAAGTACATGGCAAAGAGCCCTGCGAAGAACATGAGCTCACTTGACAACCACACGATGGTGCCAACGCTGACCATATTCGGCCGGTTCAGCGAGTGCACGCGTTGGGTGATTGCCGATCCTGAAGTCCCTACTGCGCTCGTCACAGACAGAAGTATGACGCTTCGTCGTAAGAGACGACCACTCGGGTCCACCATCGGCGCGTCGCTCGGCTCGAGTTCGCGGGATCGGGCGGCGAACGCGCTGGTGGCGTGGTCGGAATATGCTGGCGCGATGGCAGCTACACACAAGAGTAGACCGTGGTTCCTGAGAATTTTCGGCACGAAGATTCCGACACCGCTCGATGCAGGGCGGTCGGATCTGGTCGTCGTTGCCGAAGGCTTCGACGACGCCGAGGCGAGCTCGACGGCTCTCGAACGTGCCGCCTCCACCGAGCCGGAGTTCAGGGCGGAGTCCGAAGTGGTTCTGCGGCATCATCTCGACCTCCCGGAGGGCTCGGTAGCCGATGCCGAGAGCATCGTCGCCCAGGACGGATATGTGCGAGGCTCGAGTCGGCCCGAGGACGTGACTCCGGTGGTCGAGAATTCGGTTCGCGTCGTCTTCGAGCGTGTCCAGGTGCTTGACGCCCTGCATTGCTCCCAGGAGCGGTCACGAATGGCCGGTCTGGCGCAGCGACTCGGTGGTTCGGTCGCCGGGTGGGACGCGCTCCAGCCCCCGATACTTGTGGAGGCGCCGCCCAAACGCGGTCGCAGAAAGTCCTGAGCGGCCCTATTCGGTTTCCTCGTTACCTCACTGACTAGGCTGCGAGGGTCATCGGCAGCAAAAAATGGCAGCGCGAAACGACAGCTCGAAACGACAGCTCGAAATCCAGCCCACTTGAACGACAGGGGACCAAGGCACTATGGCCGGCACCGACGCATCCAACGCCGTGAACGTCGATTCGAGTGCAGTGGTGCGGTCCTGGCCGATGATTCTCGGTTTGCTCACGGACGGCAGTGACTTGTCGGAAGCCGACAGTCGCTGGGCTATGGGCGAGATCATGTCGGACAACGCCACCTCCGCTCAGATCGCTGCTTTCGGGGTCGGTCTGAAGATGAAGGGAGAAACCCCCGCGGAGTTGGAAGGGCTCGCCGCCGCGATGCTCGAACACTCCAGGCGCGTGCCGGTCGATTCCGACGTCGTCGACATCGTCGGCACGGGTGGTGACCGCTCCAACACGGTGAACATCTCGACGATGGCCTCGATCGTGGTTGCCGCGTCCGGTGTGCGAGTTGTCAAGCACGGCAACCGCGCTGCTTCGTCCAAGAGCGGTGGCGCCGACGTGCTCGAGGCGCTCGGCGTTCGCATCAACCTCGGGCCGGAGCAGGTTGCGAGGTGCGTCGAAGAGGTCGGCATCGGCTTTTGTTTCGCGCCGGTCTTCCATCCCGCACTGCGCTTTGCGGCGGTCCCTCGCAAGGAAATCGGCATTCCGACGGCATTCAACGTGCTCGGTCCACTGACCAATCCGGCTCGTCCGCGTGCCGGGCTGATCGGGTGCGCATTTCCGAAACTGATCTCGGTCGTCGCGGGAGTCCTTGCGCAGCGCGGCAATTCGGCGTTGGTGGTACGGGGAGACGACGGACTGGACGAACTGACCACATCGACGACGTCGACGGTTCACATCGTCGGCGGTGGAAGTGTGCGAACTGTCACGCTGGATCCGCGTGACCTCGGAATCGACCGCGTTCCTCTCGAAGAGTTGCGTGGAGGCGACGCCGAAATCAACGCCACCGTCGCCAGAACGCTGCTTTCCGGGCAGAAGGGGCCGGTCCGGGACGCGGTCCTGCTGAACGCGGGAGCAGCCATCGCGGCATTCAACGGTGTCGGCGACGATCTCGAGAGTGCGATCTCTGCCGGGATGACTGCAGCCGCTGCCGCGATCGACAGCGGCGCGGGCGCTGAACTGCTTCACAAGTGGGCGGCGCTCACCGCCGAGCTGGCCGACCAAGCCTGATCGAGGGGCTATTCACCCAGCGAGAAACCGGCCTCGACGTCTGCGCTGGAGAATGACTGGAACGCAATGTGTGTGGCGGTTCGGAGAACGCCGGGCACCTTGTTGATTCCTCCGGTGACCACGTCGGCGATCTGGGCGTGGTCACGCACTTTCACGATGGCGATCAAATCGACGTCACCTGCGCACGAGTAGACCTCGGTCACTCCGGACAGGTCGGCGACGGCCTGCGCGGTTTCCGGGATCCGAGCGGACTCGGCGTGAATCATGACGATGGCGTTGATCATTTCTCTCCTCGATTTCCCTGCGGGTTGTGATGACCCGGTGGTTTCGATCGAGCTTAGGGGTGCCGCCCCGCCGTTACGTCATCGATGTTCGGATTCGGTTCCGGCTCGGGCGAGTCGGCACCAGGCTTCCCACTTGCCGGCGCCGCTCACAGGTTCGACGTATCCGGATGTCGCCGACACGATTCGGACACCGTCCGACGAGAGCCACCTTGCGATCAGTCCCAGTTCTTCGGGTGACGCGCCGCGGAACGGGGCGTCGTCCGGTAGGACGGTTTCGGCCGCCGCGGTGATGGCGTCGACGACGGGCATCGGGTGAGTCCCACGTCTGGCGAGCCCGGCGGACGCGAGACGCCCGGACCGGATCACCGACAGCTCCCAGCCGCCGTCTCCGGTGGGGCGGGCGAGAACGAGTTGTTCGATCGCCGCGACTGCGGCGAGTCGCTGAGTGCGCCGCACTGCGGTGGCGACTGCGACCGTTCGGTCACGCAGACGCGCAGCATTCTCGAACAACGCGTGTGCGGACAGCTCGTCGATCCGGGCCTGCATCTGTTGGAGGGGAGCGTCGTTGGTTCCTCGGAAGAATCCACGCACGGCCTCAGGGGCGGCCGCGTAGTCCTCTGCGTTGATTTCCGGGGTCCAGGAGGCTGGACACGCCCCCAGTTCGCGAGCGGGGCAGTCAGGGCCGTGAACGGCGCCGCGTCCGAGACGCTTGGTACACGTGCGCAGACGACTGAACTCTGCGACGGTGTCGGCGACGTCGACTGCGTCGGCGCGAGAGGTGAACGGGCCGATCGAATCGGCCGTGGGCGTGCGAACCACGGACAGTCTCGGAAACGCCTCGTCGGTGAGGGTGATCCACCAACCTCGCTTGGGAAACTTGGAGCGACGGTTGTACGGCGGCGCATGCGCGCTCAGCAGTCGTAGTTCACGCACCCCGGCTTCGAGAGCGTGCGCGCACTCGACATGGTCCACGCGGGTGGCCAGCGCGACCATTTCCTTCATCCGGCCGCGGGTCTCCGAACCGGTGAAGTAGTTGCGGACGCGGCGTCGAAGGTCGGTAGCAGTTCCTATGTAGAGGGCTTCGTCGGAAGGACCGCGGAAAAGGTAGACACCGGGGCTTCGCGGCAGGTTTGCGGCGAAGGACCGTTTGGCCCGTTGATGCGAGGAAATGTTGGGCAGGTAGTCGACCAGTTCGCTGTAACTGTGGACACCCTGGTTTCCGACCCTGTCGATCAGTCCGTGGAGGACGTCGACGGTCGCACGCGCGTCGTCGAGAGCCCGGTGCGTCGGCTGGGTGGTCACTTGGAAGAGATGGGCGAGTGCGGAGAGTTTCACCGAAGGTGCTTCGTCGCGTGTGAGTACGCGCCGGGCGAGTTTGACGGTGCACAGGACACGGAACGCAGGCCACGGGCGCGCGCTGCGTGACGCCGCTGCTTTGAGGAAACCGATGTCGAACGGCGCGTTGTGTGCCACCAGCACCGCGCCCTCGGCGAACTCGAGAAATGCAGGCAGGACACGTTCGATGGGAGGTGCGCCGATCAGCATGGCCGTGGTGATTCCGGTCAGTTCGACTATGTAGGGCGGAATCGACCGGCCGGGGTCGACGAGTGTTGCCATTTCGCCCAGTACCTCGCCGCCGCGGATCTTGACGGCGCCGATCTCGGTGATGGAGTCCTGGTCGGCGCTGCCCCCTGTGGTCTCGAGGTCGACGACGACAAATGTTGTCTCGCTCAGCGGTGTGTCCAGTTCGTCGAAGCTCAGTTGCCGCCCGACGTCGAACTTCTCCCCGTCGGAGAACGGGGGCGGAGACGGAAATTCTCGGGCCGAGGCGGGACTCACACCGCAGACAGTAGAAGTACCCCCCGACACGAATTCGAGAGTGCAGACACGGAATCCGACCCGCACGGACTTCCGTTGCGAAATCGGTCGATGAACGCCCGACAAAAGTAGGAGAGACGAGGATCACACTTGCGGTGGGAACTCGCGAATGTGGACGCGCGCCTACTTGTGAGTAGGGCGAGTCGAGGGGGTCTTCGGTGCGTCTGTCGACGGCTGAAACCGCTTCCGTGACCGGAACAAGTTCTAGTTTCAAGTAATCATCGTTGAACTGCATGGAAGATCGGATTGTCGGGTTTGGTGAGCCTTGGCAGTGGGTAGCGGGCGCGGGTTTGACGGCCTGGAGTGGGTCGCCGAACCGACCTGTTGTTATCTCCCCGTGACCCGCCGGGCGTATCGCGGGCGCGGCACCACGATTTCCGGCGAATCGGGCGCGATTGTCACGAAGCGGTCGACATCGTCGCGATCATTTCGTAACCTTCCTGAGACCTAACGAAGTCTTGCCGGACCAAACAGGACCGGCATCGTCAGGAACCGCCTAATCGGGATCTCCGCGAGGAACCCGAACCGGGAACCCAAGTTTCCACTGGGGTGAATCCCGCCTGGGGTGCAGCACGCAGGATCGCTGCAGACCACGCGGGTAGGGCTGATCTTCCCAGCCCGAACCCGTCAGCTAACTCGGTCGGCGGATGAATGGAAGAAATGGAGCACCCCTTAAGTGGCGTCACAGAGTTTCAAGCGTTCAGCGCAGTTGGCAGTAGCCGGCGCGCTCGCAGTCGGAGCATTCGCTGCAACCGCTGCACCTGCCTCGGCAGACCCCATCACCATCCCCGGCGTCGGCACGTTCGAGGTTCCGGGCGTTTCTATTCCTCAGTTGCCGGTCATTCCGGGCATCGCCGACATCGCACCGGCTGCACCGGCCGCTCCCATCTCCAGTGTTGGTGAGCAGGCAGTTCGCGCCGCAGAGAGCAAGCTGGGCTCCCCGTACGTGTACGGCGCAGCCGGCCCGGACGCATTCGACTGCTCCGGTCTCGTTCAGTGGGCATACAAGCAGGCCGGTCTCAACCTGCCTCGCACGAGCTACGACCAGGCTGCAGCCGGCGTTGCCGTCGCACAGTCCGATCTTCAGGTCGGCGACGTGATCTCCTTCTACGGCGGATCGCATTCGGGCATCTACGCCGGTAACGGCAATGTCATCCACGCGTCGACCGCTGGTCAGCCCGTGAAGCTCGCTCCGGTGTCCTCGATGCCGTACGACGGCGCTCGCCGTTACTGATTTCTGAACACGCTCGACGGCTGTCTCCGGTAGGCAGTCGGAACGATCCGCCGCTGTGATGCGGCGGAGCTCGGGGGAGCTCCGGATCTTCGAATGTGGGCCTCGAATCTTCGATTCGGGGCCCACATTTTCGTTTCGCGACAATTCGCCCGGTACTTCACCCCGACACGCCTACCGGCGAGTAGACACAAACGTATGCCGTTCCGTAACCTTATCGAGACATTGCGCGGCCGAGACAGGTACTGTGGATAGTTGACAGCCAGCTAACAGATCGTCGACCGGTCCCGGTCGGCGTCGCTTCACCGAGACGGAGAGTTGCATTCCGTGGTTTCATCGAAAAACAACAGTCGAGTACGGGCCGCATTGACAGTGGGAGTGCTGGCGTTCGGACTCGTTGCAGGGCCTTCGATGCAGGCCGGTGCCGACCCCGTCATCACCAACCCCACCGAGGCGCTCGACAAGCTCGGTGAACTCTCCCGGGTTTCCGAGCAGACCAACGAAGCGCTGCACAACGCGCAGATCGACCTCGACGCGAAGCTGGCAGTCGCGAATGATGCGGACGTGCGATCGGCAGCCGATCAGGGTCTTCTCGACGCGGCTTCGGCGCGCGTCGCCGAGTTCGCTCCGGCGGTAAACCGTATTGCCACAGCGAATTACCAGGGTGCGCGAACCAATCGCCTCTTTGCGTTGATGGTGAGCGACTCGCCGCAGCAGTTGCTCGACCAGATGTCTGCGCTCGACGTGATTTCCAACGACGCGGCAGTACAGGTCTCTCAGTTCAACCAAGCCACTGCCGATGCGCGTGCCGCCTCGGAAGCGTCGAAGCGATCGGCCGAAGAAGCGCGAACCGCCGCCGATCAAGCCCGCGCGCTCAGTGACGATTTGCAGCGCAAGCAGAGTGAACTGCAGACGCAGATCGCCGACGTGACCAAAGCCTTCCAGAATCTCACCGACGACGAACGTAACCAACTGAGCGGTACGCCTTTCCCGCCGGACGTCGATCTCAGCAAAATTCTGGCTAACTTGACCCCTGGCTCGGGTGCTGCTGCTCTGCAGGCAGGCCTCACGCGGATCGGTGACCCGTACGTCTGGGGCGCGACCGGCCCGAACGAGTTCGACTGCTCAGGTCTGGTGGTGTGGGCCTACAAGCAGATCGGAAAGACTCTGCCGCGATCGAGCCAAGCGCAGGCGCAGGGCGGTGTACCGGTGTCGAGGGACCAACTACAGCCCGGCGACGTCGTGACTTTCTACAGCGACAACTCGCATGTCGGCATCTACGCCGGCGACGGAAACATTCTGCATGCGTCGACGTTCGGCGTACCGGTGAAGGTCCAGTCGATGGCAGGCATGGAGTTCTCCACTGCGCGTCGTTACTGACGGCTTGCTGCGCCCGAGCGGCGTGTGGCCAGCCGCCGTGAAGCGTCGAGTCGAGTTCTCCTACACTCGGCACCGTGCCGACTGAACCGATGACGACGCCCGACGTCGGCGCAGATCGACCACGCCGTTGGGAGTATCCGGCCCTCGTGGCGCTCGGTGTAGCCGTGGTGCTCGTTCTGGGCCTGACGATCTTCCTGACGAACAGGTCCGATTCCGACGAAAATGCCGCCGCCGAACAGGACGCGGAACGCAGCGCTCAAGTCCAGAGCTTTCTCGATGCATGGGCCGCGGCTCAGATGTCCGACGATCCGTCGGGGCTGGCGAAGTTCGTCGACAGTGCCGCCGCACCCGGTGTGCTCGAGGCGGAAGTTCGACGAGCCACTGCTGCGGGAGCGCTTGAATTCTCCGACTGGGGATACGAGATTCCCAGCGGCGGCCTGACTCCGGCGCCGCGAACCGGTGCGCCGGGCGGAGACGTCGAAGTATGGAATGCGCAAGTTCTGTTGCGGTACGCCCTCGACGGCGTCGACGCATTGCCCACGCGCAAGGCAGTGTCCATGACGCTCGCGAAACGCGGCGATCAGTGGTCGGTTCTTGCGGACGGGTCGATCGTCGGACTGGACGGCGCCCGAACGGCGGGCGAATCCTGGAACGGCCCCTGGGACTTCGGCCCGCTTGCCGTCGCCGAGAATTCTGCGGGTAACGCGCTGGTGATCGGCCACCCGGGTCAGCAGGCGTTCGTCGACGCTTTGGCTGCCGATGTGGACTCAGCCATCGAGAACACGACGCAGTTGTGGGGGCCGTGGTGGTCCGAGCGCGCGGTGCTCATGGTGGCGGGGTCCGCTGAGGAATTCACCGCACTGGTCGGCTCCCATCACGACGGCGCTTCGATTGCTGCAGTGTCGGTCGCGGATGCGACGGCGGACGGGTCTTCCGACGTGAGTGGCCAGCGGGTGGTCTTCTCGCCTGCCGCGGCTTCGAGGTTGACCGACATCACCAGGCGAACGGTGTTGCGCCACGAACTGATGCACATAGCCGCCCGATCGAAAACCCGTGACGGGTCGCCGATGTGGGTATTGGAAGGGTTTGCCGAATACGCGGGAAACCGTGGATCCTCGCGGGCCTGGGGTGAGATCGCGCCGACTCTGGCGGCAGCGGTACGCTCCGGCGATACTCCGACCGAGTTTCCGGACGACACGCAGTTCAGCGGTGTACCGGTCGTGAGTTCACTGGCGTACGAATCGGCGTGGTCGATCAACGCGTATATCGCCGATCGATTCGGAGAAGCAAAGCTGACCGACCTCTTTCGCGCTCTCGCCTCCGGAAAGATGACGGCCGAAGACCTCGATTCGCGGATCCGAGCGGTCGTTGGCGTCGGAACCGAGGAACTGCGAGCCGGATGGGTCGACTGGACCAACAGCCATCTGGGCTGAGTAGTTCGCGGCTGGGTCGATTGCAGCGGCGAGGTGCCCTTCGCACGTTTGAAGCACCGAGTGCCCTACGGTGGACGGATGCGCCGGACCCTCTTGGTGACCAACGATTTTCCTCCTCGCCCCGGAGGTATCCAGTCCTATCTCCACACGTTCGCCGGGCATCTGCCGCCGGACAAGTTGGTGGTGTACGCACCGCGGTGGCGGGGCGACTCGCACAAGAAGTTCGATGCGGCACAGCCTTTCGAGGTCGTTCGGCACCCGACGACGCTGATGCTGCCGTCGCCTTTTGTCGCTCGTCGAGCCGCGAAGTTGGTCAAGAAGCACGACTGCGAGTCGGTCTGGTTCGGTGCGGCAGCGCCGTTGGCGTTGTTGGCACCGGTTGTTCGACGCGCCGGAGCGAGCCGAGTGATCGCGAGTACTCACGGCCACGAGGTCGGATGGTCGATGATTCCCGGTGCGCGGCAGTCGTTGCGTGTGATCGGTGACCACACCGATGCGGTGACGTTCGTCAGCAAATACACCCGTGGGCGGTTCTCGGCGGCCTTCGGCCCGCAAGCGGCGCTCGAGCACCTTCCTTCCGGAGTGGACACGTCAGTGTTCCACCCGGACTCGGTCGCCCGCGCGGAACTGCGTAAGCGATACGGGCTGGGCGAGCGGCCCACGATCCTGTGCCTGTCGCGGCTCGTGCCACGCAAGGGGCAGGACATGCTCATCAAGGCGCTGCCGACCGTACGCAAGAGCATTGACGGGGCGGTACTGGTGATCGTCGGAGGTGGGCCGTACGAGGACCATCTCCGCCAATTGGCGCGTAAGACCGGGATGGACGATCACGTCGTCTTCACGGGCACGGTGCCCGCCGCAGAGTTGGCAGCGCACCACACGATCGCCGACGTGTTCGCCATGCCGTGCCGTACCCGAGGCGCCGGATTGGACGTCGAAGGACTGGGAATCGTCTACCTCGAGGCCTCGGCTACCGGTGTGCCGGTCATCGCCGGGCGCAGTGGTGGCGCTCCGGAAACGGTGCAGCAGAACAAGACCGGGCTCGTGGTCGACGGCACCTCTGTTCGCGACGTCGCCGAATCCGTGATCGAGGTGCTGTCCGATCGTGATCGCGCGGCCGCGATGGGAGCAGCCGGCCGGGCATGGGTTGCCGAAGACTGGAAGTGGGACACGCTCGCTTCGAAACTGCGTAATCTCCTCGGCTGAGCAAACGGGACTCGAACGCGAACGGCCCGCACCGAATTCGGTGCGGGCCGTTCATGTCGGCACGTTCGTGTCGGCAGAGGGCTGATCGGCGAAAGACTACTTGGCGTAGATCTTTTCGATGTCGGCGGCAAAGCTCTCGTGCACGACGTTGCGCTTGAGCTTCATCGTGGGCGTGAGTTCGCCTGTGTCCTCGGAGAAGTCGACCGGAAGAATGCGGAACTTCTTGATCGCCTCGGCGTGTGAGACGAGCTTGTTGGCCTCGTCGATGGCGTCCTGGATTTCGCCGACCAGTTCGCCGTCCGAAACCAGGTCGGCCGCTGTGGTTCCTGCGGCCTTGTTGTTGCGCTCGTTCCAGGCGGGGAGAGCTTCGGCGTCGATGGTGATGAGGGCGCCGATGAAAGGCTTCTGGTCGCCGACCACGATGGCCTGGCTGATCAGCGGGTGCGCGCGAAGGGAATCCTCGAGCTGAGCGGGGGAGACGTTCTTGCCGCCTGCCGTGACGATGATTTCCTTCTTGCGGCCGGTGATGGTGATGTAGCCGTCCTTGTCGACGGTGCCGAGGTCGCCGGTGTGGAACCAGCCGTTCTCGATCGACTCGGCGGTCGCCTTCTCGTTGCGCCAGTAGCCGGTGAAGACCACCGGTCCCGAGAGGAGGATTTCGCCGTCTTCTGCGATACGAACGGAGTTGCCGGCCAACGGCTTTCCGACAGAACCGACCTTCTGTGCGCCGATGGTGTTGACGGCGAACGCTGCGGTGGTCTCGGTCAGTCCGTAGCCCTCGTAGATCGTGACACCGATACCGCGGAAGAAGTGGCCGAGTCGAGCGCCCAGAGGTGCACCACCGGAAATGGCCAGCTGGCACTGCCCGCCGAGCGCTGCGCGCAGCTTCGAGTACACGAGCTTGTCGAAGAGAGCGTGCTTGGCCTTGAGAACGATGCCGGCGCCGCCCTTGTCCTGCGCCTCGCTCCACGCGACGGCGGTGTCTGCGGCCGCGTCGAAGATCTTTCCCTTGCCGTCGCCGTGCGCCTTGGCGCGTGCGCTGTTGTAGACCTTCTCGAACACGCGCGGCACCGAGAGGATGAAGTCGGGCTTGAACTCGCCGAACGTCGGAACGAGGTTCGGGATGTCGCTCGTGTGCCCCAGCGCTGCACCGGCATCGAACGACGCGATGCTGACTGCGCGAGCGAGAACGTGCGCGAGCGGCAAGAACATCAGAGTGCGAACGCCAGGAGTCTTGAGCAGCGTGCCGAGGTTGGAGTCGAGGATGCCCTTCGACTCGGCAATCAGGTTGGAGTGCGTCAGCTGGCAGCCCTTGGGTCGGCCCGTGGTGCCCGACGTGTAGATCAGGGTCGCGGGATCGGATGCCTTCAGTGCAGCGACGCGGGCGTGGACGTCCTCGTCGGAGATGTCGGCGCCCAGTGCGGTCAATTCCTCGACAACACCTTTACCGCCTGCCGCGGCATCGATCTGGTACACCGTGCGCAGCGCGGGGGCGGCTGCAGCGACGTCCTTCACGGTCGCGGCATGTGCGTCGTTCTCGACGATGAGGTCGATTGCTTCGGAGTCCTCGAGAATCCAGCGAACCTGCTCGGCTGCGGAGGTTTCGTAGATCGGAACCGTCACGCCGCCGGCCGCCCAGATGGCGTAGTCGACGAGCGGCCATTCGAAGCGAGTCGCCGACATGAGGCCGACGCGATCGCCCTGCTCGACTCCGATCGCGATCAGGCCCTTGGCGACGGCAGTCACCTGAGCGGCGAAATCGCCTGCAGTGACATCGACCCATGCATTTCCGACTTTGCGCTTGTAGACAACCGCCGCCGGCTTCGTCTTCGCGAAGGCGAAGACCGAGTCGACCGCGGAGGCATCCTCGGGAATGGTGAACGTCTGGGGTGCGCTGAACTCAGGCACGAAATACCTCCGACACTGCGAAATACTGACGAGTAGGGTTTTCGTCTCCTACTGTAGTCGCATGTCCGACGCAGTTGTGGCCAGGCTTACAGTCTGTCCGGTATGTAGTGTTGCGACACCCCTCGACGCTTCGCGGACGCGATATGTGAAGCTACTTCGGTGAGCAGCATTCAGGTCGCAGACCAGACTTTCATCGCCGCCCCGCCCGAGCGGGTCGCCGAACTGTTGTCCTCGCGCGCGCAGTGGCGTCGCTGGTTCAGTGATCTCGAGCTCGAAGTCCGGGAAGATCGCGGTCCCGCAGGATTCCGTTGGGGGGTGTCCGGTCAGCTGGTCGGCACCATGGAGGTGTGGCTCGAACCGGTCATGGACGGGACGATCGCGCACTACTTCCTGCATTGTGAGCCGGTCGGCGTATCGCCGTCCGATCTGGCGACCCTCGACCTCGCCGGGATGAACCGCAAGCGTCGGGTCGACGGCAAGGTCATGTCGTTCCAGCTCAAACGCGAACTCGAAGCGGGACGTGCCGCCGGAGTAGCACCGGACTGATAATCGAAGCACTGCACGTTGTGCAGGTTCTGGACTTTTGACGAAGGAAGGTAGCGCAGTCGTATGGCCGAGAAGACCAAGGGGTTGATCAGCATCGACGCTCCTGCCGACGCCGTGATGGACGTCATCGCCGATTTCGAGCGGTACCCCGAGTGGGTGGCCGCGGCGAAGTCCGTCGAGGTGACGGCGCCGGGACAGGGCGGCCGCGCGGACCGAGTACGTTTCGTCCTCGACGCGGGGATGGTGAAGGACACCTACGAACTGCAGTATTCGTGGGCACCGGACGGTATGGCGGTGAGTTGGGAGCTGATCTCGGGCGAGATTCAGAAGTCCCAATTCGGTTCGTACACACTCGAGCCCGGCCCGAACGGCACCACGTCGGTCACCTACGAGTTGACGGTCGACCTGACGATTCCGATGATCGGACTGTTCAAGCGCAAGGCCGAGAAGATCATCACCGACACAGCTCTGAAGGAACTGAAGAAGCGAGTCGAGGGCTGAGTGCCGGAGCAACGATCGCGCGTCCAACTGTTCGTCGGTAAAGGCGGAGTAGGCACGACGACGCTTGCCGCAGCGACTGCTGTGTCGGCTGCGACCGATGGGGCGAGAGTGCTGCTCGTGTCGATCGATCAGGCAGGTTCTCTTGCAGACGTCCTGGGCGTGCCGAATCCGCGAACGACCACATCTCTCACCGAGCGTCTCGACGTCCGGCAACTCGACACGTCAGCGCTCCTCGAGGACAAGTTCCGAGGATTGTCGGGGTTGATCGACGCTGCAGGAACTTTCGGAGCGGGAGATCACGAACACGGTTCGTCATTCGAGGGCTTGGAACCGGAAGAGTTGACGGGATCCCTGGGCATCCAAGACATGCTCGGGCTCGCCGAGATCGTCGACCTCTCGGACAGCGGCGACTACGACGTCGTGATCGTGGACTGTCCGGCCGCAGCCGAAGCGCTGCGGATACTCGGCTCGCCGTCGATGGTGTCGGAGTATCTCGAGCGATTGTGGCCGCGGCACAGGCGGATGGTCGCTGTGACAGGTACGGACATGCGGCTGCTCCTGCTCGTGTCCGTCGTCGAACGCGTGCTCGCGTCGGTGGATCGGATCGCGGTTCACCTCTCGGATCGGGAGAACACCGGCGTGCGTGTGGTGACGTCGGCCGACGGCGTGTCGGTCGCGGCGACTCGTCGGACGTTGTCCGGGCTGGCTCTGGCCGGGTTGCGAGTTGACGGGATTGTGGTCAACAACCTTGTCCCGCAGTTCAACTCGTCCGCCGGGAAGGGTGTCGACGATTCACCGGCGGCGCAGTGGCTCGCGTCGATCCGGGCGGCTCAGGCACTCGTCGTGGACGAACTGCGTGGATCAACCGATGGAATGTCCGTCACAACGGTCGAACGCGCTTGCGCCGAACCGGTAGGGTTGGCCGCTCTGGGCGAGATCGCGGCCACGTTCGAGGGTGGAGCGGGCACGGATTCGGGCACCGTCGGTACCGCGGACAACATCGTGGTGTCGTTGGAGTCCGGGACCGGAGTCGATTCGGTGTACGTGATGCGGATGTACCTTCCGCTCGTGGATCCGTCGTCGTTGTCGTTGGGCCGGGTGGAGGACGATGTGCTGGTGGGAGCAGACGGCGTACGACGCAGAGTTCGTTTGGCGTCGGTGCTGCGTCGTTGTGTCGTGAACGGGGCGGAGTTGGACGGCAGTTACCTGATCATCCGGTTCAGCCCGGATCCCGCGGTGTGGCCGGTATGAGCGAAGAGCACGAGCGCCTCGTCGCGGAGTTTCGCGCGCTGGCGGAAACCGTTCTGACGCGCCTGGAACCGGTGCTGCAGAAGGCCGCAGCAGCGACGGCAGACGTTGCGAGTGACTCGGCGTCCACGGACACGCAGCCGGTGTTCACCGGCTGCAGCTGGTGCCCGGTGTGCGCCCTCGCCGCACTGGTTCGCGGTGAGCACCACGAACTGTTGGCATTCCTCGCGGGTCAAGCAGCAGCATTCCTTGCGTTGCTTCGTGAGATTCTCGACGAGTTTCTCGGGGGGCCGTCAGGCCCCGATCGTGGACCCGAAGGCGGTCCGACGACGCCAGGTGCGGAGCGAACTCGCACGGCGGCATTTGTCCCGATCAACGTGACGGTCAAGGACTGACTCAGTACCCCGGGTAGAGCGAACGGCCCGAGATGAGCACAATCGACACAATGGTCACCGACGCACGAGGCACCGATTCAGGGTGCGCACTCCAGCGGACGCCGCTCGCGCGGGAATCGTCGCGATGAGCGCGCGCCGCTTGAAAGCGGTCTCCGACTCCACCATGGACGACATCTTGACGGTCGGCATCGACGTCGGCGGGACGAGTATCAGGGCCTCCGTCGTGGACGTCGACGGACAAGTGCTCGAGATGATTCAAGCCCCGACCCCGCAGTCGGCCAGGGCACTCGAAGACGGTCTCGATCGCGTCGTGCGCGAATTGGTCACCAGGCACGAGGTATCGGCCGTGGGGTTGGCGGTCGCCGGCTTCATCACCTCCGATCGAAGCTCGGTTCGGTTCGCTCCGCACTTGCCATGGGTGGACGCGCCGGTCGGAAGTGACTTGAGCAAGCGGCTCGGCTTGCCGGTCGTTCTCGAACACGACGCCAATGCAGCGGCGTTCGCGGAGCACCGATTCGGCGCGGCCGCAGGTGGCCGCAATGTCGTGATGGTGGCGATCGGGACCGGAATCGGTGGAGCGCTGCTGATCAACGGTGAGCTGTACCGGGGGAGTCACGGCGTCGCTCCCGAACTGGGCCACATCCAGGTCGTTCCGGGCGGGCGTCAGTGCGCGTGTGGCAAACGTGGGTGTTGGGAGCGCTATTGCAGCGGAACGGCGCTCGTCGACACGGCAATCGAACTGCTTGCCGCCGACCCGGCCGCGTCGACGGTCCTGGCGCGTGAGGTAGCGGTGGATCCTGGTTCGCTCACCGGTCGCCGGATCGCCAACGCCGCGCAGGACGGTGACCCACTCGCGCTGGCAACGATCGCCGAGTTCACCCGTTGGCTGGCCGTGGGTCTGGCCATGGTCGGTGACGTCTACGATCCCGATCTGGTCGTGATCGCCGGCGGCGTCGCGAGTTCTGCCCCACTGTTTCTCGACGACGCCCGCGAGCAATACGCGACATTGTTGACCGGGGCGAAGCACCGCCCACTGGCCCGCATCCGTTCCGCTCAGCTGGGCGAAGCTGCGGGCATGGTCGGCGCCGCCGCTTTGGCCCGATCGGTAGTGCCTCAGGATCTCGGTGGGGTCGACGGCGCTGGAACCACGTCTGCCGGACTGTGATCGGGTCGATCCTGCAGGGGCGTGTGTAGCGGGGGTTACCGGTCGGCAGTAAGGTCGTACTCAGCGAAATTCAGCTGTGAATGGGAGGGACGCCGTGTGGTATTGGCTCTTCAAGTATGTGTTGCTGGGGCCGATTCTCTGGCTGCTCGGGCGTCCGACGGTCAAGGGTCACGAGAACATTCCGACTGACGGGGCGGCCATTCTGGCCAGCAATCACCAGGCGGTTCTGGACTCGTTCTACCTTCCGCTTCGCGTCAACCGCCGCATCACGTTCCTTGCCAAGAGTGAGTACTTCACCGGTTCCGGTCTGAAGGGCGCTTTCCAGAAGTGGTTCTTCACCGCGGTCGGTCAGGTCCCCATCGACCGAACCGGTGCAGACGCGGCGCAGGATGCACTCAACGCCGGTCTCAAGGTCCTCGGTTCGGGCAGCCTGCTGGGTATCTACCCCGAGGGGACGCGCTCGCCTGACGGTCGCCTCTACAAGGGCAAGACCGGAATGGCGCGCCTCGCACTTGAATCGGGCGTCAAGGTGATCCCGGTAGCGATGGTCGGCACCGACAAGATGAATCCGATCGGCTCACGGATGTGGCGTCCCGCCAAGGTCACCGTGATCGTCGGCGAACCCATCGATTTCTCCCGCTTCGAAGGCATGGGCGGAAACCGCTTCGTCGAGCGCGCTGTGACCGACGAGGTGATGTACAAGTTGATGAAACTCTCCGGCCAGGAGTACGTGGACATCTACGCGGCAAGCCTCAAGAACCAGGCGCCCACGAAACCCGAAGCTGCCGTCGACGTTCCGGCGGAAGGCGGCGAGTCGGTTGTCGATCTCGTGGCCTCGGCCGAGTCGAAGGAATCCGCGAAGACCGACAAGGATTCGCTCCCGGACGCACAAGCCAGCTAGAGATTTCCCACACCGGCCGCACGCGCATTGGCTCCAGAGCCTGCGCGTGCGGCATAGTTTTCGGACGTGCGCTACTTCTACGACTGTGAATTCATCGAAGACGGTCGAACCATCGATCTCGTGTCCATCGGCGTTGTCTGTGAGGACGGCCGAGAGTATTACGCTGTCTCGACGGAGTTCGATCCCGCCCGTGCCGGTAGTTGGGTGCGCAAGAACGTGCTGCCGAAGTTGCCGCAGCCTTCGTCGCCGCTGTGGAAATCACGCGAGAAGATCCGCGACGATCTTCTGAAATTCTTCGTTCCGCGGCCGATGGTGGTTCCGGAGCTCTGGGCGTGGGTCGCCGCCTACGACCACGTCGCGCTGTGCCAGTTGTGGGGCGACATGACGGAACTACCGCAGTCGATGCCGCGGTACACCCGCGAACTCCGACAGTTCTGGGAAGACAACGGCAGTCCTGCCCTCCCGTCGGCGCCCGCCGACGCACACGACGCACTTGCCGACGCCAGGCACAACCTCGTGAAGTTCGACGCCATTTCGGCTGCACGGTCACTTCGCTGACCCAGGTTTCGGTGCGCGGGAAGTGTTCCGATTGGGCTGCGATCGAGAGCCTGTGTGACGCGCCGACGAGCGAGCGAATATCCTGTAGAGGTGAACTGGACTGTCGACGTGCCGATCGACCGCTTGCCCGAACTCCCGCCGTTGCCTGCCGGACTGCGTAAGCAGCTCGACGAGGCGCTCGCGAAGCCCGCTGCTCAGCAGCCCTCGTGGCCCGCTGACCAGGCGGCCGCCATGCGGACTGTGCTCGAGAGCGTGCCTCCCATCACGGTGGCCAGCGAAGTCGAGGCGCTGCAAGAGCGTCTCGCGCAGGTCGCGCGTGGTGAGGCATTTCTGCTCCAGGGCGGTGACTGCGCCGAGACCTTCGCGGACAACACCGAGCCGCACATCAAGGGAAACATCCGCACGTTGCTGCAGATGGCCGTCGTGCTCACCTACGGTTCCTCGATGCCGGTCGTCAAGGTCGCTCGCATCGCCGGCCAGTACGCCAAACCGCGCTCTGCCGACATCGACTCGTTGGGTCTGAAGTCCTACCGCGGCGACATGATCAACTCGCTCGTCGCCGACGAGGCAGTCCGCGCCCACGATCCTTCGCGACTGGTGCGTGCATACGCCAACGCCAGCGCCGCGATGAACCTGGTTCGCGCACTCACCGGCGCCGGCATGGCCGACCTGCACAAGGTGCACGATTGGAACCGCGAATTCGTCGCAGCGTCTCCCGCGGGCGCACGCTACGAGCAACTGGCAGCCGAGATCGACCGCGGCCTGCAGTTCATGAACGCGTGTGGCGTCACCGATCCGAGCCTGCACCAGGCACAGATCTTTGCCAGCCACGAGGCCCTGGTTCTCGACTACGAGCGCGCGATGCTGCGTCTCGACAACGACAGCGATCACCCCAAGCTCTACGACCTGTCGGCTCACTTCCTCTGGATCGGTGACCGCACTCGTCAGCTCGACGGCGCGCACATCGCCTTCGCCGAGTTGGTGTCCAACCCGATCGGCCTCAAGATCGGCCCGAGCACGACGCCGGAAATGGCGGTGGAATACGTCGAGCGTCTCGACCCCACCAACAAGCCAGGTCGTCTGACTCTGATCTCGCGCATGGGCAACGGCAAGGTCCGCGACCTGCTGCCGGCGATCATCGAGAAGGTCCAAGCCACCGGTCACCAGGTCATCTGGCAGTGCGATCCGATGCACGGCAACACCCACGAAGCCTCCACCGGGTACAAGACGCGCCACTTCGACCGCATCGTCGACGAGGTTCAGGGATTCTTCGAGGTCCACAACGGTCTCGGCACGCATCCGGGTGGCATCCACGTCGAGCTGACCGGTGAGAACGTCACCGAGTGCCTCGGCGGCGCGCAGGACATCTCCGACCTCGATCTCGGCGGTCGCTACGAGACGGCGTGCGACCCCCGATTGAACACCCAACAGTCGTTGGAGCTCGCGTTCCTCGTGGCCGAGATGCTGCGAGGCTGAAACCTTGCTTCGCCGAAGCTGATTCGCGCCCGGCATTGATTTCCGGCAAACGCCCTCACCCGCTCGCGCAGGTGGGGGCGTTCGCTATTGCGTGAATCGTGTGACGAATCGGCGCTGCCAGGGCATTTCGACGGCGCGAGGTGAGTAACGTGCGCGAACGTACGCGGTGGCGTCCTTACTGGGCACTCCGTCCATGACGGCAAGAGCGGCCAACGCTGTTCCGGTGCGGCCGTATCCACCACCGCACGCGATCTCGACTCTTTCGGTTGCCGAGCGCACCCACACTTCGTGCAGGGCCCTGCGCAGCGCATCGGGATCGCTCGGCAACCAGAAATCTCGCCAGCGGACCCACTCCGACTCCCACTCGGTGTCGGGAGGTTCTTTGCCGGTCAGATAGACGCCGAAGGTGGGGAGAGGTCCGGAAGGAAGTGGATTGCGGAGTCCTCGACCCCGAATCGATCTCCCCGACGGCAAGTCGAGTATCCCAATGCTCTCGGGTTCCCACGTGGCCATGAATTCAGATTAGGCCGAAGCGGACTGTCAGGGAATTGCGACGACGCTGATGTCGGTGCCCTTGGCAACGAGGTCGTTCTTGACGCTCTGGCTGATGATGACCGAGCTGTCGTTCTGGGTGAGCTGACGCACGGTGATCTCGAGGCCGAGGCGGCCGAGTTCTTCGCGTGCTGAGGAGACGGAGCGGCCGATCAGCGAGGGAACCTTGACGGAGTCGGAGATGAGGAGAACCACGGAGGTGCCGGCGTTGACGGAGGACCCGACTGCGGGATCGGTGCCGATTACGCTACCGCCCTCGACGGCGTCGTCGAACGTTGTTCTGGTGGTGCTGACTGAGATGCCTACCTTGTCGAGGGCGGCGCGCGCAGCGTTCTCGGACATGCCCTTCACATCGGGAATGTCCACGGGCGGTGACCCTTTGGATGTGATGACCTTGACCGAGGAGCCCACGGCAACTTCGGTTCCCGGTGCCGGGTCGAGCGCGGCCACGCCGCCGATCGGGATCTTGGAGCTGAATGTGTCCCCGCCGTCGACCGCGACGAGAGTGCGGTCGGCGAGTTGTGCGCCCAGGGCCGAGACGTCGCCGCCGGCCGGAATGGGCGGGACAGTCGGACGCCCGAGCGAAGTCAGCAGCGCGACGGTCGAGCCTTTGGTAACCCTCGAGCCGGAGGCCGGGTCTGTCCCGATCACCGTGTCGATGGGTTGGGCGTCGGAGTATTGACCCTGGACGTCGGGGGAGAGCCCGGCGTCCTGCAGAGCGGTGACCGCAGTGTCCTTGGTCAGCCCGTCGATCGAGGGAACAGCTGTATAGCGGCCCGAGCCCATCCACCATCCGCCGAAGCCCAACGCGAGCGCGAGGACCGCGATGACGAGCAGCCAGATCAGGGTGGCTCGTCGCGATTTACGACGTGCCTCGACAAAATGAGCATGCGGATCGTCGTGCCCCGGGTGGTCGTCGCCGAAATCGGAACCGTCGTCGAAATCCGAGTCACCGTCGACCGTCGCCGGACGAGCAGTTTGTGTGGTGACCGCGCGAGTGTGCTGGATACCGCCAGGGGGAGGAGAGCCCGTGCCGAGCGCCGTGGTGGCTGCCACAGCCGGGGCCACGCCGGACGCCAATACCGTCGTGGCAGCGGGGTTCGGTCGCGCAGCAGAGTTCGGATGTACCTCCGTGGGAGGCGCAGGCGCCGGTTGTGGCCGGGCCGGGGCAACTTGCGCGCTCTGGTGCTGGGCGCTTCGACGCGGAGCGGGAACGCGGTATGACGGAAGTTCCAGTTGCTCGCTCACACTGCGAAGTGCAGCTGCCATCTCACCGGCGTCGGCGAAACGATGTGCGGGCTCGCGGTGAGTGGCTTCGGCAACCAGACGATCGAACTGCGCCGGTACACCGGGGATACGTGAACCTGGGCGCGGGACATCGTCGTGGATGCGTTGGTAGGCGATGGAGAGTGACGTATCGCCGGTGAACGGTGTTGTACCGGTGAGAAGTTCGAACATCAACACGCCGGTCGAGTAGACGTCGCTTCGAGTGTCGGCAATTCCTGACGTCACCTGTTCCGGCGACAGATAGGCCGCGGTGCCGAGGATCACGCTGTTGGAGGTGGTGGTTGCTGCCGCAGCTGCACGCACCAATCCGAAGTCGGCGATCTTCACTTCGCCGGTGTCCGAGATCAAGATGTTCTCGGGTTTGACGTCACGGTGAACCAGTCCCGCTCGATGCGCCACCGCCAACGCGTCCAGGACAGGTGCCACTACTGCAGCGACTGCGTGTGGCGGCATCGGTCCGCGCTCACGAAGGAGTTCACGCAAGGTTCCACCGTCGACGAGTTCCATCACGAGGAACACGTGATTGCGATCGCTGCCTTGGTCGTAGACGGCCACAAGGGCCGGATGCTTGAGTCGGGCCACGGCCCGGGCCTCGAACTCGAAACGAGTCAGGAACGCTGGATCGCCGGCGAATTGCGGATCCATCACCTTGATCGCGACAGGTCGATCCAACCGTGTATCGAGGCCTCGATACACGGTCGACATACCGCCGCGCGCGATCGGTGCGTCCACTCGATAGCGGCGCTCGAGCATTTCGCCGATCAACCCTCGACCTCCGTAATGACTGTTCCTCCGTGCTTGCGATCTGCGTGCTTGTGATCTGCGTGCTTGTGATCTGTCTGCTTGCGGTCTGGGTGGTAGCTGTCAGCAATGTGGGTGGTTGTATACCGCGTACCGGTTCCCGTAGTGAGGGCACCGATTCACATCCACCGCGAAATCCCGGTTACTGATATGCCGCATCCCGTCCATCGTAGCCAGCGATACCGACGCGGAAGTCTCGAGAACGTCACAGAGCGTTGTGACCTGAGCGGAGCGGCAGTTTCGAGCACTGCACCGGGCGGTACACAGCGGGCTCGCCGGACCGGATAAACTTCTCGCGGTGAGCGCGATTCCTTATTGTGATGATGTCCTGGATTCTTCGGTTTCCCTGTTCCAGCTTGTGGATGTGGCGAAGAACGTCGGGTTGCCGGTGAGCAAGGTTCACCAGTTGCTTCGCGATCACAAGATCATCGCAGTCAAGCGGCATGGCGTTCTCGGTGTCCCCGAAGTGTTCTTCGGCGAGGACGGCCAGATCGTCAAGTGGCTGCCCGGTCTGCTGGCGGTGCTGCACGACGGCGGCTACACCGATGTCGAAATCCTCCGCTGGTTGTTCCTGGCCGACGATTCCCTGCCGGGGCGCCCGGTGGACGCACTGCATGGTGATCTCGCGCGTGAGGTCATCCGCCGCGCACAGGCCATGGCTTTCTGAGCTGCCGGCCTTCTGACAACTCACCGCATGCGGTTTTTCGCCGCGTAGGTTGCCGACCGGACCAGACCCGGCGCAGCGACTCGAAGTCGCGTGCGTCCGGGAACGGACACACGTCGATGCAGTATCCGGAAGTCGGCGCGCTCGACCTGGTCGAGAATTGCTCCGTACAACACGAAAGCCGTGCGGATCGACGGCTGGACCCGCCGATCGAGCATCGGGATGCCGGATTCGGCGGTCCGATACCGCCCCCGCGTCACGGCGATGAAGTGTGCCAGCGCGCGCTTGACCCGAACGTCCACCGTTTCGGTTCTTCGCCCATGTTCGAGCATCTCGATGTCGACCCCGAATGCGGCGAACTCGCCTGCCGGGAGATACAGACGTCCCCGGTCGAGGTCTTCACCGACGTCGCGGATGAAGTTGGTCAGCTGAAACGCCTCACCGAGATTCGACGCGGGCACTACCGCTTCCTGCTGCGGAACGCTCACTCCGAGAATCGGGAGCATCTGCAAACCGATGACGACGGCGGAGCCGTACATGTACTCGGCAAGCTCGTCCATCGTGTCGTAGACGGGTCGAAACTTCGCCGTGTCGGGGGCGTCCATCCGCATGGACTCGAAGAAGGCGTCGAAATATGCGCGCGGGATGTCGAACGTCTTCACAGCATCCGCGAAGGCCGGGAGTACGCGTGTCAGGTCGAGGGGAACCGTCGACGGAACGTCACCTGTCACAGTGGGGTTGTCGAGTGCGTTGACGGCTGCACGTTCGACGTCGGCGAGCACCGTGCCTCGTTCATGCGGACCCGAGGGTTCGTCCACGACGTCGTCGACGACGCGAGCAAATGCGTAGAGCGCGTGAACTGCGCGGCGTCGAGGTTCGGGCAACAACCGGGTGGCCAGAAAGTACGTTCGGCCGTGTTCCCTCGTCACGTTCTCGCAGAATTCATAGGACGCAGGCAGTGCGTTCATGACACGCGGATCACGCAGATCCTGACGTCGAGGGCGCCGAGGCGGCTGACGTCATTTCGATCGGTTTCTCGTGTTTGCGTCCACGAAGTCGCAGTGGGTCTTCCGTCTGCAAGGACATCGCCGCGATCACGGCAGCGACGATGGCCAGAGCAACGTGCGGGAAGGTGTACAGGCCGATCGATCCGTCCGGCTGGAACACCAGCATCAGCCAGGTGGACAGCCCGGTCAGTACGGCGAGAGTCGTCGGCGACATTGCGAAACCGGCAGCTACTGCCAGCGGCCAGGAGTAGTACCAGGGGAGTGCTGCGGGGGACAGAACGACGATGGCGACCATCACGATCACAATGCCCATGACGGCGTCGCGCTCGGTCTTGCGGTAGCGCCACCACACGACGGCGATGATCGCGATCAACACAACCGCCGAGATGGTCCGGGAGACTTCGAGGATGTCGTTGAAATGGTCGCCGGCGAACCAGGAGGTTGCCATGGTTCCGATGTGCGCCACGATCGTGGGCAGCGAGAGCCAGTTGATGATCTTTGCCGAACCGGAGAGTGCCGTCGTCCAGCCGAGGCCGACTCCGGCGATCAGTGAGGTGGATCCGAGTACCGCCACGAACACCGCGAAACCTGCGCCGGCCGTTTTGACGAACGATCGGATCGGTGACGCCGGTTCTCGCCCGGCGGCTGCGGCGTCCTCCCGCTCGTGGATCATCCAGATCCAGACTATGAAGGGAAGTGCGACGCCTGCGGTTGCCTTGATCGCGACGGCGAGCGCGATCAGCCCGATCCCGAAGAGGTGCTTGCGTTCGAGAGCGAGCGCAATGCCTGCGGCCATGAGGCCGACCATGAGCATCTCGTTGTGAACGCCGCCGATCAGGTGGATCAGGACGAGGGGATTGAGTACTGCGAGCCACAGGGCGATCGAGGTGTTTCCGCCGAGCTTCGTCGCGAGATGGGGAACGGCCCACATCATCAGGGCGAGTCCGGGGAGCATCGTGATCCGCAACAGCATCGTGCCGGCGATGACGTTCTCGCCGGTCAGCCGAACGATGGCGTCGGCAAGGAGAAGGTGAACCGGACCGTACGGGGTAGTTGTCGTCGTCCACACGTTGGAGACGTTGTCGAGCAGGATTCCCGGATTGACGACGGGGCCGACGGCATACGGGTCGAAGCCGTTGCGCAACAACGCGCCTTGCGCCAGGTAGGAGTAGGCGTCACGGCTGAACATGGGCACCGCGAACAGCAGCGGAAACGTCCAGACCGGGACGACGTAGCGCAGGCCGCGCAACGAGACGTCACCGCGCAGAGTTGAGCGGCCCAGTCGAACCCAGGCGGCGATCATGCACAGGACACCGATCCAGACGATGGCCGCCGACAGAATCGATCCGTGTCCGAAACGGAGCCAGGACAGATGCATCGACTCGAGCAGCGGATCTTGGCGCCGGACGCTACCGGCACCGAATCCGCCGAAAGTGATCATGACTGCGCCGAAGAAACCGAGCAGTGCACTGTGACCTTCGGGAGTCCGAAGGAAATTGGCGGCCCTTAGGTGCCACGGTCTTTCAGTGGCTGCGGCAGAGGACGTCATCGGTGCAGGTTCCTCCCCCGAGGAGATCGGTGTCGATCGGCGCATGCAGCGCCCGAGTCGGTGAATCGTGGATGAATGGTCGGTTACGAGGGGCTAGTTTAGTTGCTCGCACGAGTGCCCACCGCGCTGGCTCGCTCGCGTGTACCGGTAATACGTTCGGCGGCGAGCCGTCCGGACAGCAGAACGGTCGGTACTCCCACCCCCGGAACGGTTCCCGATCCGGCGAGAACGACGTTGTCGAAGCCGCGGGCGAGGTTCTTGCGTCGGAACGGCCCCGTCTGGGTGAAGGTGTGTGACGCCGCGAACGGGCTACCCGCGGCCATGCCCTTTTCGAGCCAGGTCTGCGGGGTGTCGATGTGATCGATATCGAACCCCTCCACCAGTCCCGTATAGCCACGTTCTTGCAGAGTGAGGATGATTTCACGCACGTAGGCCGGGCCGAGAACTTCCCAGTCGAGCGGCGCACTGTCCAGATTCGGGCACGGCGCGAGGACTGACAGCGGTTCACGGATCCGGCCGTCTCGCGAGAAGACCAGGCTCGGGTCGGTCTGCGCCGGTCGGGTGACGAGCAGTGACGGATCACTCATCAGCCGCCCGCGGCCGCGGCGTGCCGTGATCTCGGCGAAGGTGCGCTTCCACGCCTCGCCGAAGTCGATCATGTGGTGTCGCTGCGCGGGCCATTCGTCGGCGACCGCGGAGGAAACAGTGCCGTGAATCACGACGGCGGACGGCGATGTACGCACCGGGCGCGGACGCAATCGCGTATGCGGGCGCAAGAGCGAGTCCGTGACGGCCATGTCGGGAGTGAGGACGGCGGCGTCACAGTCGAAGCGCTCGCCGTCGCGTGTGTGAACGGTGTGCACGCGCCGATCGCTTACCTCGAGGCGTTCGACAGTGCGGCCGAGATGCAGAATTCCGCCGGCCTCGGTGAAGGCGTCGGCCATCGACTCGGCGATCGTGCGCATCCCGCCCTCGGGGAAGTAGACGCCGAGTGAGGTGTCCATGTGAGCGATCGCCCCGTACACCGCGAGGGCCCGAGACGGAGCAACACCCGCATACAGCGCTTGGAAGGTGAAGATCCGCCGGAGGCGAGGGTCGCGGATCTTGCGATCCACCTGCCCGCCCAGTTTCCCGAATCCTCCCAGTGCGACGAGCCGGCTCAGATCTTTGACTGCGTCACGCGAATTGACCAGTCCGAGGGGAGAATCGAAGTCGGCGTCCATGAAGCGGTCGAATTCCGCGTCGAAGATCCGGTTCAGCCATCGCCGCAACGCACGGTATCGCTGCGCTTCTTCCGGCCCGCAGACACGGGAGACTTCGGCAGCCATGTCTTCTGGGTCGGCGTGGACATCGAGAGCGGTGCCGTCTGCGAATCGCGCGTGGTACGTCGGATCGAGCTTGTGCACAACGAATTTGGGGTTTGTCGAGGCTGGGTCGGCGCCGACGGCCGCAAGGGCGTCTTCGACGAGTTCGGGCATCGTGAGCACCGTTGCGCCGTTGTCGATGCTGTAGTCATTGCCCTGGTAGACACCGACTCGCCCACCGACCGAGCTGTTGCTCTCGAGAATCGTGACGTCGCGGCCGGCGCCACGCAGATACAACCCCGCAGACAGTCCGGCAAGTCCCGCGCCGACGATCACGACTCGATCGGTCGGCGAGCTGACGGTTCGAGTGCGGTGCACGTGTGCCACGGTCAGTAGCTTCGCTTCGTGGCCGCGATCGCCATGTCGGTCAGGCGAGCCTTGGACTCTGCCGTTGCCGTGCTCGAGTCGAGGGCGTTCGCAGCTGCCTCGACGAGGGTGTCGATCTGCGTTTCGACGTCGGTGACGGCGCCCAGATCGGTGATCACCTGGCGCAGAGTGTCGACCTCGGTGTCGGTCAGCTGCGTGCCGATTCCGTTGCGGAGCAGTTCTGCTGCCGCCGGATCTGCGGCGTCGGCGCGGGCAAGCGCCATCGCGAACAGGACAGTTCGCTTACCGGCGATGAGATCGTCGCCCGACGGTTTGCCCGTGACGGACGGATCTCCGAAGACACCGAGCAGGTCGTCGCGAAGTTGGAAGGCGATACCGATGTCCGTGCCGAAGGTCCGGTAGGCATCGACCAACTCGGCGTCCGCACCGAACAGCGCGGCGCCGAGGTGCAGTGGGCGTTCGATCGTGTACGCGGCGGTCTTGTAGCGGTTGACCCGCATGGCTGCCTCGACGGTCTCGTCGCCTCGGGCTTCATTGCTGATGTCGAGGAATTGGCCACCGAGCACCTCGGTGCGCATTGCCGACCAGACCGGGCTCACTCGTGCGGCCGCCTCGGGGCTGATCCCGGATTCTCGGATCATGTCGTCCGCCCAGGCCAAGGCCAGGTCGCCGAGAAGAATGGCGACGGCCTCGCCGAAGTGCGCGGAATCGCCGCTCCACTCCTCGTCTCGGTGCTGGTCCTCGAATTCGACGTGAACGGTCGGGAAGCCGCGCCTGGTCGTGGATGCGTCGATGATGTCGTCGTGGACGAGCGCGCAGGCCTGCACCAGTTCGAGGGCGGCGCACGCACGAATCACCGCGTCTGCGTCCTTACCGTTCGGGTCGCCTCCGGCGCCGAGCCATCCCGTCCAGGCGAACGACGGTCGGACGCGCTTTCCTCCGCGCAGGACGAAGGCCTCGAGGGTGCTGACGGCCTCCTCGTATCCACCGCCGATGTTCGAGACGAGTTCGCGGCGTGAAGCGAAGAAGTCGCGGAGCGCTGCTTCGAACAGACCTGGCAGTTCGAGTGAGGTCGGATGCGGTGCGGTGTTGGTCGAACTCTGTCCAACGCGCGCGGTTCCTGCGGACAGGGTGGCCTCCAAGATCGGTATGTTCTCGCGCCGGATGGTTACACGGAAGCGAGCTTGGAGCCCAGCTTAGTGGGGGTTGGAATCAACGGCGGGTCGGGCCGTGAACTGCGTGATCCTGACATTCGGGATAAGCAGTCCTGGGCGATGAGCTTGTTTGCAGCTGGAAAACATATGCTTGACCGGTGACATTCGATCCAGTCAGGGGCCGCTCCAGCGAGGGGTGGGCCACCCGAACACCGTCGATCGTCGATCGGATCGCTTCCTCGACAGGTAGCCGTATTCCGTTCTCGGTCGAGTTTTCGCCGCCGCGTGACGCGGACGCCGAAGCGCGCCTGTGGCGTGCGGTGCGTACCTTCGAGCGGCTCGGACCGGCGTTCGTCTCGATGACCTACGGCGCAGGTGGCTCGACGCGCGATCGTACGGTGCGTGTCACCGGCGAACTTGCCGAAGAGACGACCCTGCTGCCGGTTGCTCACCTGACTGCTGTCTCACACAGCACCGAAGAGCTTCGCGCCATGGTCGGTGCCTACGCCGATCGTGGGATCAGCAACATCCTCGTATTGCGCGGCGATCCGCCCGGCGATCCGCTCGGCGAGTGGAAGAAGCATCCCGAAGGCGTCGAGTACGCCGAGGAACTCGTGCGGATGGTCCGTGACCTGGGCGACTTCCACGTCGGCGTCGCATCGTTCCCCGAGGGGCACTACCGCGCTCCGGACTTGGCATACGACACGAAGTACCTGGTGTCGAAGTTGCGTGCCGGCGCCGAGTACTCGATCACGCAGATGTTCTTCGACGTGGAGGACTACCTGCGTCTTCGTGACCGGGTGAGTGCGTACGACGCAGAACAGGGCGCCAAGCCGATCATCCCGGAGATCATGCCGGTCACGTCGCTACGCTCGGTGCGTCGCATGCTCGAGCTCTCGGGCTCGTCATTGCCCCCCGCTCTCGAGCGTCGATTCGACGCCGCGGCCGGAAGCGGTCCGGACGAGAACCGTGCAGCGGTCCGCGAACTCGGCATCGATTTGGCCACCGAGATGGGTGAGCGGTTGATCGCCGAAGGCGCTCCGTGCCTGCACTTCATCACGTTGAACTTCGCGCGCGCCACCAGTGAGGTCCTCGAGCGACTCGGTCTCACCCCCGACACCTCTGTCGGGACAGCACAAGCGGTCTGATCCCGGTTGCCCCGCTCGACGACAATCGAGTGGGGCAATCGAGGGGGCAATCGCCAGGCGCTACTTCGTGGTGTTTTTCGGATTCCTGTTGTCAGCTTGCTTGCTGGCAGGTGATTTCGTGACAGGCGTCTTCATGACCGGTGCTTTCGCGGCGGGCGCGCGCTTGATCGGTGCTCGATTGCGCGCCATCCAGGCCATCGCACCGACGACAATCGCGACACCGAGCGCCAGCCCGGCCATGATTCCTGCCCACCCGGCGAAGCTTCGGGTGCTTGGGTCCGCGTAGTTGACCTCGGCGCGCATCGTGGACACCTCGCCGGCGGGCAAGGTCCACGACACCCGGGAATCGCCGTCTCGTGTTCCGTTGGTCGTGCCGACCCGTGCCGGGAAGGCGATGCTGACCTGGACGTCGGCGCCCTGAGTCGGAACCGTCTTCAGGTCTGCCTTGCCGTCGAGCGTGACGGTGTCCCCGGATCGCTTGAGGGTGATCTGGAACGACCCGGACCCCTCGGCGTACATGGAGCCCAGTTGGGCGACGTCACCGAAGGACAAGTCGCTGAAGAACGCCTGGCTGCCGACGTACCCGTCCTTCTTGTACTCCTGAACCCGTATCTTGTCCTCCAGCGACGAAGGTGGGGTCAGCTGCGGACCCTTGTCCGCCTCGTTCGCCGGAATAGCGGCAGCTACCACCTGTCCGGTCACACGATCGTTCGCGGACACTCCCATCGACACCTGCACGCGGATGCACCCGGCAAGCAGGGGAACAATCATGAGGGCGAGCGCGGCAACCGTCAGGAAACGTTTCCGACTGGTCGGCTTGACGGCGGGATCGGTGGACTGTTGCACAGTGGTCATCGTGCCAGCCGTGGCGTAGCCAGTCATCGAGGCGGGGGCGTGTCGGCGGGTGAAGTTCGGCGGGTGACCTTCACGACCTGCTCGAACGACGCATCCAACGACGAGTCGCGCCCCGGCGGCTGTCCGACAGTGCGATTCGAGCCGCACTGCGACCACTGGCTCCGGACACACCGCCACCGGGATGAGTCGATGCTCCGGTCAGATACAACCCGTCTGCTCCCGGAACGCGATGGCCGGACAGTTCCGGAAGCGGTCGCCACAACATCATCTGATCGAGTGACATCTCGACGTGCATGACATTTCCGCCGATCATCCCCAATTCCGACTCGATGTCCCGGGGGGTCTGAATGAACCGGTCGAGGACGGAATCGGCGAACCCGGGTGCGAAAGCCTCCATCTCGCCGACGATCCGGTCGGCCTCCGCCTCGGCGACCGATGCCCAATCGCGATGTCCGCTGAGGCGATACGGTTGCCACTGCGACCACAGTGTCACCTGATGCCGACCGGCCGGGGCGATCGTGGGATCGATTCCGCTGAAACTCATTCCGAGAACCGCAGGGCGAGGAGGAAGTTCCCCCGCCAGTGCTGCGCCGTGTGCAGTGCGCAAGTGTGCGCGATCGGAGACGAGTAATTGCAATCCCGAGGTACTTTCCCGTGTCGTGGCGTCGCCGCGGTACGACGGAAGCGCGGATGTCGCCAGTCGAAGTACCGCGCCGATGCCGGGGCCGACCCTGATTTTCCGCCGCCAGTGATCGAGCGTGGCTCGGTCGAAGCCCCCTAGGCCCAGGAGGTCGAGCGTGGTCAGGATGTGGCACCCGGCGATTACCTTGCGAGCGTGAACTTCTCGACCGCTCTCGGTTGTGGCGGTCCAGTGACTCGAGTTTCGACGGATCGACGTCACGCCGTCACCGAGCGCGACCGTGGCGCCGTCGACAGCCATCCGGGAGGCCAACGCAGCACTCAGTGCGCCGCTTCCACCGACTGCTCGCCCTGGCGGCAAGACGTGCATGAGGGCCGCGAAGCCGACCATCGGAGCGGTTCCCGGTTCCGACATCGCAGGCCCGGACTGGGCGCCGAACCACGCAAGCGCTGCTTTGAGTGCCTCACTGTCGAAATACTCGTCGAGCAGTGCGTCGCCAGGCGCGAGGAACTGCCGAGACAGTTCGCTGTTGCCGCGTGCGGTGGCGAGACCTCCGAACGCACCGATCAGGTTCGATCCGGTGGGCGGTGCGGAAAACGCTTTCATGACATGTCGACTGCGCTCCGACCAGACCGCGACGAATCGCCGGTAGGAGTCGGCGTCCTTTGTCCCGCATGCTCGTTCGATGGACCAGCAGGTTGCGTCGAGGTCGCGGTGAAACACGATGCCCGGCCCGTCGGTGCCCGGGGCGGGCGGCGCGAACGCCCACGGGTCACAGTCGATGTAGCGCAGTCCGTGCGCGCCGAGTCCGAGTTCCTCGATGATGCCGCTGTGTCGGATCATGAGGTGTGCCGACGACCCCCGGTCCACCTTGTATCCGGGAAATCGCTCGACGGTCGAGACGGCGCCGCCGAGAACCGTGTCCTTCTCCAGAACCTCGACCGACCAACCCTCGCGTGCGAGGTAGGCGGCCGATACGAGCGCGTTGTGTCCGGAGCCGACGACGACGGCGTCGAGAAGCGCGCTCACAGCGGCAGTCCACGGCCGAGGACTGCGAACGGCCGGTTGTCGCCGGCAAAACGAAATCTGCGGAGCACGTCACGAAAGCCGAGGCGACGGTACAGCCGCCAGGCTCGGTTGTCCTCGTCGTACACCTCGGGTGTCGACAACAGAACACTGCGTTCGGGTCGATCGACGAGGAGGTGACGCAAGAGCGATTCGCCCAACCGGTGACCTTGTCCGTTCGGATGCACGTGGAGTTCGGTGAGTTCGAAGTAGTCGCTCAGAATCGCGTCGATCTCGCTCTGGGGACGACCCGAGCGCCGAAGCCCGTGCAGTACCTGTTGATGCCACCACTGGTCCGGGCTCCCGCGATACCCGTAAGCGATCCCCACCAGCGGCAGATTTTCGTGTGACGGTTGCTGAGGAACCGCCAATGCGCCGACGGCCTTCCAGCCAGGCCGGTTCGCGTGCTCCTGCCACATCGGTGCGCGATGGAACTCGGTTCCTCGCGGATAGTCCATCGCGGTGACGTACACGGCCAGTGCCTCGTGGAGTCGACTCGCGAATTCTGCGCGATCGAGGTCGACCGTATGTGGTGTCCAGGCGATCTGCGGGTCGACCGGTCTCACCTCTTCTCTTGACGGCGTGTCGGTGGGTGCAGTTATATTGAATAGGTCGAACAGATGTTCGATGTGGGTGATCCGGAGATGCCCGAAGGGAAGCGGGCATCTCCGGCCCACCTGGTCTTGGATCCTCACGGTGCAGGAGGTGCCCCGATGTCCGAGCGTGTGAAGCCTGAACGTGTGAAGTGCCAACGAACTCTTCCTGCCGAGTTGTCGAGTCCGTCGGATGCCGCAATTTCTCGATTGCCGATGTCGGCGAGGCGGTCCTTCGGCGCGACGGACGCCAGCCACCGCACTGCTCGAGTGGGAATGTCCGGTGTGGCGTGGGGGCTGCTCCGGAAGGCGGATGCGCTTCTCGAGGAAGCGATTGGGGCGGGCGATCCTGCCGACCGGTTCCGGTGTGCCTACCTGGCGGCCCTACGTGGTGCCGGGGCAGTGTTGGCCGCAGCTCCTGCCGGTGCCGGCTCGAAGCGCAAGCGAAGCGGAAACGCGTGGGTTCTGATGGACGCCGCAGCGCCCGCGTTCGGAGCGTGGTCGAAGTTCTTCGCAGGGTGGTCCGCTACGCGTGCGGCCGTGGAAACCGGCGTGTCGATCGTGATCACGGACTCCGATTCCGACGCATTCTTCGCCGAGGTCGGCCGTTTTCTCACGGCGGTCGAAGATTTCATCGGTCAGGACGCGTCCGAGCATTTGCGAGCGTCGTGAACAAATGGTCCGTGTCGGCAGTTGTTTCCGGGGAATTTCCTGGTCCGCACAGGCAAATGGAGCCGAATCGGGGCCCTTCGGCACGAATACGTACGCTTGTGGCGGAACTCGTACCCGGAGTTGGTGGTCCGAGACCTAAACTGCTCGTATTATGAAAACAGGTAATCGTCCAACTTGATTACCCGCCGCCTCACACCGTGGGGTGGTTGCCAAACTTCCAGTGCCGGGGGAGGTACCGTGCCACTCTCCGAGCACGAGCAGCGCATGCTCGATCAGATCGAGAGCGCTCTCTATGCCGAAGACCCCAAGTTCGCCTCCAATGTGAGGGGCGGCCGTATGCGGGCGCCGTCGAGTAGACGGCGGTTCCAAGCAGCGGCTCTATTCGTGCTGGGTCTGGTCCTGCTGATCGCGGGGGTTGCACTCCCGCTCAAGCCGGGCGGTTTTCCGATCATCAGCCTGTTCGGTTTCTTGTTCATGTTCGGCGCAGGGGTGTTGTTCCTCTGGGGTGGTGGACGTAAGTCTGCGCCGGCCGCCGACTCCGCTTCCGAAGGTGGCAATCATCCCTCCGGTCCGCCGGGTAGGGGTAGTGCCGGCGGATCCGGGCGGGGACGCGGCCGGAAGTCCGGCGGCGGATTCTCGTCGCGGATGGAAGATCGATTCAAACGCAGGTTCGAGCAGGACTAGCTCTCCCGCCCTTCTTCGGGCGTACTTCGAGAGTGATGCAGTTCGGACGTGACGCCCTCTTCAGGGCACGGACGACCACACGTGTGGCGGTCGGCAACCAAGGTTGCCGACCGCCACACGCCGTTGCTGTGGGTGTTGTACGTGTGCGCCGGCAATCCATCGAGTGAATCAGTGACGTGCGAGCGAATCACTCGCCACTCCTGCTGCCTCAGGGCATGCCCGCGGGCTTCCTCCACTTCGCTCCACTCGGCCCTCCACTTTCCTCCACCCTGGTCGAACTGCAACGCACGACCAGACCTCGTCCCGCTCACGTCTATTCGAAAACCGCGCTTGTACTGCGATTTTGTGTGGGGGAGCAACAGATCGTGGCGTAAAGGGTCGATCTGACGGCGGTGTGGGCCGGGACACGGTTACAAATTTCCCCCACGTCTCCCCACCTGCGCTGACCTGCTATTTATCAGCAAATGATGCTGAATAGGGACCATGTGCTCCTTGTTTGTGGGGGAAAGTGGGGTACTGTGGGTTCGGGCGGAGAGCTGAAGCACGATCCGCTCGATAGGGAGGGTTTCAGCGCAAGCTCGCAGGAGGTGTCGAGTGTTCCTCGGTACCTTCACGCCGAAGCTCGACGACAAAGGTCGGCTCACGTTGCCGGCAAAGTTCCGAGACGAACTGGCAGGAGGATTGATGATCACCAAGAGTCAGGATCACAGCCTCGCCATCTACCCCCGGGACGAGTTCGTCAAGCTTGCTCGAAAGGCAGCGGCAGCTCCACGCAATGATCCGGCAGCTCGGGCGTATGTCCGTGCCCTGGCCGCCGGCACAGATGAACAGCACGCCGATGCCCAGGGGCGAATCACCCTCTCGGCTGATCATCGGCGTTACGCAAACCTGTCCAAGGAATGCGTAGTGACCGGCTCCGTCGATTACCTCGAGATCTGGGATCTAGCAGCCTGGGAGAGGTATCTCGGAGACAACGAAGAGGACTATTCGCAGGCAACAGGCGAATCTCTCAGCGAGATCGTCTAGGCGAAGAGCCCCCGGCGAATGCCGCGAGGCCTCTGCCCGGAAAGACCCTGACGCACTTCCCCAGCGCCAGGTTCTCCTTCGGGCAGGGACCTCGAAGCATTCGCCTTCTCGAACAGTCATCGCCTTCTCGGAAAGTCAGCACCTTTTCGAAAAGTCATCGGAAATCATGAAAGTAGGAGCCGGAGCAATCATGGTGGATCACGAGGTGAACGAACCCTCGGATGCCGATGGCTTCGCGCACGTCCCTGTACTTCTGCACCGCGCCGACGATCTTCTCGGCCCTGCCATCACCGCCGTCGGTGACGGTGGAGCGGGCGCATACATGATCGATGCGACGTTGGGGCTCGGTGGCCACTCCGAATTCTTCCTGGGCAAGTACCCGGGCCTTCACCTCATCGGTCTCGATCGCGACACCAACGCACTCCGGATCGCTTCCGAGCGTCTGGCGCCATTCGCGGACCGAACGACGTTCGTGCACACCACGTATGACGGGATCGAGGACGCGCTCGAACAGGCAGGTCTGCCGTCGACGGAGTCGGTTCACGCGATCCTTTTCGATCTGGGTGTGTCGTCGATGCAGTTGGACGAAGCCGACCGAGGTTTTGCGTACTCGATCGACGCTCCTCTCGACATGCGGATGGATCAGACGGTCGGGCTGACCGCGGCAGAGGTCCTGAACACCTACAGTCACGGCGACCTTGCTCGCATTCTGAGCACGTACGGCGAAGAACGGTTCGCGGGAAAGATTGCGTCCGAGATCCTTCGGCAGCGTGAGCGTGAACCCTTCACCACCAGTGCAGCTCTGGTCGAATTGCTGTACCGAACAATCCCGGCAGCCACGCGGCGTACGGGGGGACACCCGGCCAAGCGCACCTTCCAAGCGCTGCGGATCGAAGTCAATGCCGAGTTGGATTCGCTTCGTGCAGCCGTTCCTGCCGGGCTCGACGCACTGGCAGTCGGTGGGCGAGTGGTGTTCATGTCCTACCAGTCGCTCGAGGATCGAGTTGTGAAGGCGGAGTTGGTTCCCCGCTCGAAGTCCACCAGTCCTGAAGGACTACCGGTCGAGTTGCCGGGTATGGGACCGGAGTTCCGCATTCTCACCCGTGGCGCAGAACGTGCGTCAGAGCAGGAAATCGAAGAGAACCCACGATCAGCTCCGGTGCGTTTGCGTGCCGCAGAACGCATTTCCAGGAGGCGGGCATGAGTCGTCAGGGCAAATCCGGTGCAGCGCAACGTGCATACGACAAGCGCACCGCACGGGCGGCAGGCCGGACCGGAACTGTCGCTGCTGCCGGCCCGTCTATCTCTCCTCGGGCGATGCTCAAGGGGAGAGTGCCGTTCGTCGCCTCCGTCATCGGACTTCTGTCCATCGGTCTCGCGGTGACTCTGCTGCTGACCACTCGCGCTGCCGAGGATTCGTACCAACTCAGTGATGCACGTGCATACAACCAGTCTTTGGTCGAGCAGAAAGCAGCGCTCGAACGTGACTTCCAGTCGCGTAACTCGGCTCCGGAGTTGGCAAATCAGGCAAGCGCTCTCGGCATGGTCCCCGCCAAGGACCCTGCACGACTGGTAGTTCATCCGGACGGTTCGGTCGAGGTCGTCGGAACGCCGACTCCCGCGACTGCCGGAGCTATGCCGCCGCTCGATGCGCCCGCATCGGTGCCCGCACCGACTGCGACACCCCCGCGCACCACAACGCCGGTTGCTCCCGGAGCCACGCCGAGCGTTCCGAATAACACGCGAAACCTCGCGCAGAGTGAACAATTGGTTCCTGTGATCCCCACGACGACAGCACCCGCCACCACGACGGCGGTGCCTGCTCCGCCTGAGGAACGTCGGTGAGTCAGAACTCCCGTAACAACCCCGGTCGGCGTCCGCGCCGCTCGGCCACCGCCTCATTTCCGTTTCGTCAGCGAGTCGGTCGTATCACCATGTGTGGTGCGCTCGCCGTTGCGGCATTGCAGCTCTTGTGGATTCAGGGAATCGACGCGCCGAGTCTGGCTGCGGAATCTGCCAATCAACGAACCACGACCCAGGTCGATCCGGCTGTACGTGGCTCTATAACCGATCGCAACGGAAACCCCCTCGCCTTCACCATGGAAGCCAAGGCGCTGACTTTCCAGCCGGTGCGGGTACGCAAGGAACTCGAGGAAGCGCGCGCCAAGAGCATCGAGCAGGGCGCCGAGGGTGACAAGCAGGCGCCGGAAGTGAGCGATCGCCTCGCCGAGATCGCCGCCGGAATCCACGCCAAGCTCGGCGATACCGTTCCGGAAAAAGATCTGCTTCAGAAGATGAACAGCAACGAGACTTTCACGTACCTCGCCCGCAGCGTGGATCCGGCGGTTGCTGCCGAGATCTCGGACAAGTTCCGGGAGGTCGGCCTCGAGCGTCAGGACATTCGCGAGTACCCCGGTGGCTCTCTGGCCGCGAATCTCGTCGGCGCGACCGGCTGGGACGGGCACGGTTTGCTCGGTCTCGAAGATTCGATGGACTCCACGCTCGCCGGAACCGATGGATCCGAAACGTATGACCGCGGTTCCGACGGCGCTGTGATCCCCGGTAGCTGGCGCGACAAGCAACCGGCAGTCAACGGTTCGGGTGTCGAGCTGACCATCGATTCGGACCTCCAGTTCTACGTTCAGCAGCAGGTCCAGATCGCCAAGGACAAGTCGGGCGCAAAGAACGCTTCGGTTGTGGTCATGGACTCCAAGACGGGACAGGTGTTGGCCATGTCCAACGACAGCACCTTCAACCCCGCAATCGGCATCGACAAGAACGCGCCGACAGCCGAAATGGGCAATCCGTCGGTCAGTACGCCGTTCGAGCCCGGATCGGTGAACAAGATCGTCACCGCAGCAGCGGCCATCGAGGACGGTAAGACAACTCCGGACGAAGTTCTGCAGGTCCCGGGCAGCATCACGATGTCCGGTGCCACAGTCAAGGACGCGTGGGATCACGGTGTGGCCCCGTACACCTCTACCGGTGTGTTCGGAAAGTCCTCGAACGTCGGCACCTTGATGCTCGCTCAGCGAGTGGGCGAGGATCGCTACGCAGACATGCTGAACAGGTTCGGCCTCGGACAACGCACCGACGTCGGACTTCCCGGCGAGAGCGCGGGCAGCGTTCCGAGTCGCGACCAGTGGTCGGGCGGAACCTTCGCGAACCTGCCGATCGGGCAGGGTCTCTCGATGACAACCCTGCAGATGACCGGGATGTACCAGGCCATTGCCAACGACGGCGTGCGAATTCCTCCGCGGATCGTGAAGTCGACTGTCGATTCTTCCGGCACGCGGACCGAGACGCCGCAGCCCGAGGGCGTCGAGGTGGTCAGCGCCCAGACAGCGGCGACCGTTCGGGACATGTTCCGGTCGGTCACTCAGGAAGACACCGGCAACCAACGAGGAACCGGTGTTGCCGCGGGTGTGGAGGGATACCAGGTCAGTGGAAAGACCGGGACCGCGCAGCAGGTGGATCCCGCGTGCAAGTGCTACTCCAACTCCAACTACTGGATCACCTTCGCGGGAATCGCGCCTGCGGACAATCCTCGATTCGTGATCGGAATCATGCTCGACGCACCGGTTCGCGGCGTGGACGGCGGCGGCGGTCAGTCGGCGGCACCGTTGTTCCACAACATCGCGTCGTGGATGCTCCAGCGTGACAGTGTCCCGATGTCGCCGGACCCCGGTCGCAAGTTGGTGTTGCAGGCGGACTGATTGCGGTGTGTCGGTTTCGACACGGTCTTCGGGTGAATCCCGGACACGGTAATCTCAAACGTCGCAGTAACCTCATTCATCGCAGTGCGCCGAACTTTGCTTGCGTTGCGACCGCCATAGACAACGACCGCCATAGACAACGACCGCGATAGAACAACGACAATTGCCAGGAGTCGAGTGACAGTGCCGAATCGTTTGCAATCGTCGAACTCGGACGGCGCTCCCGGGACGCGTCCGACACAACCGGTTGCTACCGCGATCACGGCGCTCTCCGAACTGTCCGGGGCTCGCCTCGAATGGGTGGGGCAACCGGGATCACAGTCCTCGGAGGTCGTCGTCAAGGGCGTCGACCTGCGTGCGCAGGGAATCGTGACCGATGACCTCTTCGCCGCTCTGCCCGGTGCACGGACCCATGGCGCTCAGTTCGCCGTCGACGCTCTGGGGCGCGGTGCGACCGCGATCTTGACCGACGAGGCCGGCCTCGAACTGATCGAGGCCGCGGACAAGGCGCCTGACCGGTCCGTCCCAGTTCTCGTTCATCCGAACCCGCGGGATGTGCTCGGTGAGATCTCCGCGGAAATCTACGGCCGGCCCTCGGAGAAGATGCAGGTCGTCGGCATTACCGGTACATCGGGCAAGACCACGACGTCGTACTTGCTCGAAGCTGCGATTGCCGGAGCCGGCCGCAAGCCCGGCCTGGTCGGGACCATCGAGACTCGAATCGACGGCCGCCGGGTGCCCAGCGCTCTGACCACGCCGGAAGCTCCGCAACTGCATGCTCTGTTCGCCGTGATGGCAGAGCAGGGGATCGATACCGTCGTCATGGAGGTCTCCAGTCACGCTCTTGCTCTCGGACGCGTCGACGGCATCCGCTTCGACATCGGCGCGTTCACCAATCTTTCGCAGGACCACCTGGATTTCCATCGGGACTTCGAGGAGTACTTCCAGGCCAAGGCTCGGTTGTTCGATCCTGAGTCGACGGTGCGAGCCGAGCATGCCGTCGTCTGCGTCGACGACGTGTGGGGTCGACGGATGGCCGAGTTGGCCGCGACCGACGAGAGCGACGCGGTGACCACGGTCTCGACCTCGACGGCCGAGGCCGAGTGGACGGTCGGCGCAGTCGAGGTTGCCGAGGACGGCTCCCAGACCTTCGAGTTGGTCGGGCCGGACGGACAGTCGTGGCCAGTCTCACTTCGTCTCCCCGGGCGATACAACGTGGCCAACGCTGCGCTGGCGTTGACCGTCAGTTTTGCTGCGGGACTCGACCCGGACGCGGCTGTTCGAGCGCTCGGGACCGTGGACGTCCCGGGGCGAGTTCAGCGGATCGACCGGGGGCAGAGCTTTCTCGCCGTGGTCGACTACGCCCACAAGCCGGCAGCGCTCGAAGCCGTGATCGCCACGCTGCGCAACCAGGTTCCCGGCCGAGTGGCCGTGGTGGTCGGTGCGGGCGGTGACCGCGACGCCGGCAAACGGGCACTCATGGGTGAAGCGGGTGCGCGAGGCGCAGACCTGCTGATCGTCACCGACGACAACCCACGCACCGAGGATCCGGCGAAGATTCGCGCTTCGGTGATGCAAGGCGCCATGGACGTGCCCGAATCCGAACGCGGCGAGGTTCGCGAAGTGGGGGACCGGGCCGCCGCGATCGAGCAAGCAGTCCGGTGGGCACAGCCAGGAGATGTCGTCCTGGTGGCAGGCAAAGGCCACGAAGTAGGTCAAGAAATCGACGGGGTCAAACACCCGTTCGACGACCGCGAGGTGTTGGGCGAAATGATCGGCCGATTCGCGATCAACACAGCACATGGAGGCAAGCAATGATCCCGATGACGCTCTCTCGGATCGCCGAGATCGTCGGAGGAACCCTGCACGACGTCGACGATTCGTCGACGCAGGTGACTGGAACCGTCGAATTCGATTCGCGCAAAGTAGCTCCAGGTGGGCTCTTCCTCGCCCTACCCGGAGCGCGTGTCGACGGTCATGATCACGCGGAAGCGGCGGTGGCAGCGGGCGCTGTGGCGGTGCTCGCGGCGCGGCCGGTCGGAGTTCCGGCAATCGTCGTTCCATCGGTGCCGAACGACGGTCCCAGTGCAGTGATGCTGCTCGAACACGACACCGACGGGTCCGGAGCCGCGGTCCTGCATGCCCTCGGCCTTCTGGCCCGAGCAGTCGTCGACGAACTGGCAACTAACGGCGCACCGACCGATGGTGGACTGACGCTGGTCGGTGTCACTGGTTCTGCCGGCAAGACCTCGACCAAGGATCTGATAGCAGCGCTGCTGCGCGAGTGCGGCGAGGTGGTTGCGCCCCCCGGGTCGTTCAACAACGAATTAGGTCTGCCGTGGACAGTGCTCCGCGCCGACGAGAGGACCCGCTTCCTCGTTCTCGAGATGTCGGCCCGTGGGGTCGGTCATGTCGGCGAACTGACGAAGATCGCGCCGCCGAAGATCGGCGTAGTTCTCAATGTGGGCACTGCCCACCTCGGTGAGTTCGGTTCGCGTGAAGCGATCGCGGTCGCCAAAGGTGAACTGGTGGAAGCACTCCCGTCGGCAGCCGACGGTGGAGTTGCGGTCCTCAACGCCGACGACCGCATGGTCGCCGCAATGGCGAGTCGAACCAAGGCCCGGATCGTATTCGTCGGTCAGTCCGAAGACTGCGACGTTCGGGCGACCGACGTGGTTGTCGACGACCAGGCCAGGGCTTCCTTCACACTGAACTGTTCACAGGGTTCTGCACGTATTCGCCTGGCCGTTCACGGCGAACACCACGTGAGCAACGCCCTGGCCGCGGCGGCCGTCGCACTCGAGAACGGCCTCGCGGTTGCAGACATCGCGCGTGTCCTCGAGGGCACGAAGGCAGCGTCCGCGAGGCGGATGGAAGTCACCGAGCGCGCCGACGGCGTCACCGTCGTCAACGACAGTTACAACGCCAATCCCGATTCCATGCGCGCTGCGCTCAAAGCGTTGGTGTCCATGGCGCGATCGGATCGGCACTTCGGTCGCCGTAGCTGGGCTGTGCTCGGAGAGATGGGTGAGCTCGGACCGGAATCAGTTGTCGAGCACGACGCGATCGGTCGCCTGGCCGTCAGACTCGATGTCAGCAAGTTGATCGTCGTCGGGACGGGCCGCACCTCGCGTGCGATGCATCAAGGAGCAGTGATGGAGGGGTCGTGGGGTGACGAGTCCGTCGTCGTGCCCGACGCAGCTGCGGCAATCGCCATTCTCGAAGCGGAACTCGAACCGGGCGATCTCGTCCTGGTGAAGGCGTCCAAGTCGGTGGAACTGTGGACGGTCGCCGAAGCGATACTGGCTGCAACGCCCAACACCGACAGCGAGAACACCGACAGCGAGAACACCGATGGCGAGAACGGCGGGGATTCGCAGTGATCCAGATTCTTCTCGCCGCAGGCATCGCGCTGGCGGTCTCCATCATGCTCACGCCGATCCTGATCAAGGCGTTCTCGAAACAAGGTTTCGGGCAGGAGATCCGAACCGAAGGTCCAGCCAGTCACCAGGCCAAGCGCGGCACTCCCACGATGGGCGGCGTCGCGATCCTGACCGGAATCTGGGCCGGCTATCTCGGTTCACACCTCATCGGTCTCGGCATGGACAACGCGGAGGGACCGTCGGCGTCCGGCCTACTCGTTCTCGGTCTGACCACCGCGCTCGGTGGAGTCGGTTTCCTCGACGACTTCATCAAGATCCGCAAGCAGCGCAATCTGGGACTGAACAAGACAGCGAAGCTGGTCGGCCAGTTCGTCGCTGCCATTGCCTTCGGAATTTTGGCCCTTCAGTTCCGCGGTGACGACGGGCTGACTCCGGGCAGTGTTCATCTGTCGTACGTCCGCGACATCGCCACCGTCTCACTCGGTTCCGTGGTCTTCATCGCCTTCTGCTACCTACTGGTCAGCGCCTGGTCCAATGCCGTCAACCTGACCGACGGCCTCGACGGATTGGCCGCCGGAGCGATGAGTTTCGTTCTCGGCGCCTACGTCATCATCACGTTCTGGCAGTTCCGCTACTCGTGCGAGACGAATCCCGGTAAGGGTTGCTACGACGTCCGAGACCCGCTCGACCTCGCGGTGCTCTGCGCGGCAGGCGCGGGCGCGTGCATCGGTTTCCTCTGGTGGAATGCCGCACCCGCCAAGATCTTCATGGGCGACACCGGTTCTCTTGCCCTCGGCGGCATGCTCGCCGGATTGTCGATCACCACCAGCACGGAACTGTTGATGGTGGTCATCGGTGCACTGTTCGTCGCGGAGGCCGCGTCGGTGGTGATCCAGGTAGCGGTGTTCCGGTCCAGCCGACGGCGGGTCTTCCGAATGGCGCCGTTCCATCACCACTTCGAACTCGCCGGGTGGGCTGAAACCACGGTCATCATCAGATTCTGGTTGCTGGCGGCTATTGCGTCGGCTATCGGATTGGCACTCTTCTACAGCGAATACCTCGCAGCGCTCGGAGGCTGAAAACCATGACCAGCTCAGCGGATTCCGAGAACGACCTGTCCTGGCTCCGCGGTACGCGAGTGCTGGTCGCCGGTGGGCGGGTGTCCGGTCAAGCGACCATCGAACCTCTCGTCGCCCTCGGTGCTGTCGTGACGGTTGCCGATTCGACCTTGGACTTCGCGGAGCGCTGCGCGGAGCTCGGCGCGGGCATGGTGACCACCACCTCGATCGAGGATGCTCCGGATTCGATCACCGAGTACGGGCTCGTAGTCACCAGTCCCGGCTTTCGGCCGGATGCACCGATCCTTGCAGCCGCCGCCGGTCACGGGATTCCCATCTGGGGAGACGTCGAGTTCTCCTGGCGCGTCGACCACAGCGGGCACTTCGGCACACCCCGTAAATGGCTCGTCGTGACGGGGACGAACGGAAAGACCACGACGACGTCGATGCTGGCCTCGATTCTCGACGCCGCCGGAGTTGTCGGCCGAGCCTGCGGAAACATCGGGCTGCCGATACTCGACGCACTCGCCGAGACGTCGCCGCGCGTGGAGTACCTCGCTGTCGAACTGTCGTCCTTCCAATTGCACTGGGCGCCTTCGGTGCGTCCGGATGCCGGCGTGGTCCTCAACGTCGCCGAGGATCACCTCGACTGGCACGGCGGAATGAGCGCGTACGCCGAGGCCAAGTCGCGGGCGCTGAGCGGAAAGGTCGCGGTGGTCGGCCTCGATGACGCGATCGCTTCCGAACTGGGAACTCGCGCAACTGCAGACATTGTCACCGGGTTCAGATTGGGTGAACCGGGCGAAGGAGAACTGGGTGTCGAAGCGGGACACCTCGTGGACAACGCATTCGGCGATCACGTCCGCTTGGCCGAAGCAGCGTCGATAGATCCCGCCGGCCCGGCAGGCGTCATGGACGCGCTGGCCGCCGCCGCCTTGGCGCGGGCACTCGGATTCGAGGCAGATGTAATCGAAAGCGGTCTGGCCGCACACAAGGTCGGCCCACACCGAGGGGCGCTGGTCGGCCGTGTCGGGTCCGTTGTGTACATCGATGATTCCAAGGCCACCAATCCGCACGCAGCCAGGCCGTCGTTACTCGCGCACGATCGCGTCGTCTGGGTTGCAGGCGGTCTGCTCAAGGGAGCCAGCGTCGACCAATTGGTGAGCGAAGTCGGCCCTCGACTCTCCGGCGCTGTCCTCCTCGGGCGTGACGCTGGTGTGATCGAGGACGCGCTCGCGCGACACGCGCCCGATGTTCCCGTGGTGCACGTGATGTCGGGGGACGATGCAGTGGTGAGCGAAAACAGCAGCAACTCGACTCTCACCATCCGGCTGCCGTCGGGTGCCGACGCGGATGCCGTCATGGCCGCAGTGGTAGTCGAAGCTGCCGAGTTGGCGTCCCCCGGTGATGCAGTTGTACTCGCACCGGCCGCCGCGTCCTTGGACATGTTCGCCAGCTACGGACATCGTGGTGACAGCTTCGCCGCCGCCGTAGCCGCATTACCCGATCCGTTCACGGATTCGCCTGGCCAAGCCGGGAACTTGCGATGACCAAGGGTCCCAAGACCCGAATCGGTGCCTGGTTGGCGCGGCCGTTGGCGTCGTTCCACCTGGTGGTGACGATTGCCACGATGTTGACTGTCTTGGGGCTCGTGATGGTTCTGTCGGCGTCGAGCGTCGAGCAGTACGTGTCCGGTGGCTCGGCATATTCGTTGTTCACCCAGCAGCTGATTTTCGCGATTCTCGGGGCGGTGCTCTTCTACGTCGCGCTGCGGATCCCGGCGAGAGTGCTCCGGCAGTATTCGTTTCCGCTGTTCGTCGTCGTGCTGATCATGCTGGTACTCGTCCTGATTCCGGGAATCGGCACAGAAGCGCAGGGCGCGCGTCGCTGGTTCAACGTCGGCGGGTTCTCGGTGCAGCCCTCGGAAATCATGAAGGTCGCGTTGGCGATCTGGGGGGCCCATCTGTTGGCTTCGCGGCGGCCGGACGACCGATCCGTGAAGTCGATCCTGATTCCGCTCGTGCCCGCAGCAATGCTGGTCTTCGCGCTGGTCGTCGCGCAACCGAACCTCAGTACGACCATCGCATTGGGAATCATCGTCGGGGCTCTGCTGTGGTTCGGTGGGCTGCCACTGAAGCTCTTCGGCTCGATCGCGGTGACGGGCGTCGTCGTGGCGGGCGTGCTGGCCATGACAGCCGGTTATCGTTCCGATCGAGTTCAAGCCTTCTTCAACAAGAGCGACGACCTGCAGGGCAACAACTATCAGGCCAAGCAGGCTTTGTATTCGCTCGCCGACGGGGGCGTTTTCGGACGCGGACTCGGTCAGAGCGTCGCCAAGTGGAACTACCTACCCAACGCGCACAACGACTTCATCTTCGCGATCATCGGCGAAGAGTTGGGATTTGTCGGCTGCGCAGTGGTGATCGGTTTGTTCGCTGTATTCGTCTACACGGGATTGCGGATCGCAGCCCGCAGTATCGATCCGTTCTGGCGGCTCCTGTCGGCCACTGCAACTACCTGGATCGTCGGCCAGGCAATGATCAACATCGGTTACGTCATCGGACTGCTGCCTGTGACCGGTCTCCAGTTGCCCTTGGTCTCCGCCGGCGGTTCGTCCTTGGCGATCACGTTGTTCATGTTCGGTGTCATCGCCAATGCAGCGCGCCACGAGCCCGAAGCAGTTGCCGCTCTGAACTCCGGGCAGGACGGCAAGATCTCGAAGTTGCTCAGACTGCCGAAGCCCGTGCTGTACCACCCGCCGTCAGGGGGCCGGCCGATCCGTCGACCGAAGCCCGCACGGCAGATCGATCCGGCACGCGGACGCGACGGCCGACGCGCGATCGAGCCGGGCGATCGACGCAAGCGGGCAGATCAAGGCGCTCGCCCTTCCTCGGATTCCAACCGAGGTGCGGCCGCTGGGTCACGGAAGCGCACCGCGGGAGGGCAGAATGGTCAGCGTCGGCAGGCGCCGACACGTAGGGCACAAGATCCACGAGAAGTTCGAGAGCGAGGAATTCGTAGGTGAGCGGCAACAAATCGGCTCTGTCGGTAGTGGTGGCAGGGGGAGGCACGGCTGGTCACATCGAACCCGCACTTGCTGTCGCGGACGCAGTCAAGGCCGCTGCGCCCGACACCAGAATCACTGCGCTCGGGACGGCGCGTGGTCTCGAAACCACCTTGGTGCCGGCTCGCGGGTACACGCTCGAGCTCATTCCGCCGGTTCCGCTTCCTCGTAAGCCCACGATGGATCTCGTCAAACTGCCGACACGCATCCTCGCCTCGGTGCGCAAGACCCGCGAGGTACTCGATTCCGTCGACGCCGACGTGATCGTCGGTTTCGGTGGTTACGTCGCGCTTCCGGCGTATCTTGCCGCACGTGGTGGTGTTCTTCGGCGCCGGCGCAAGATTCCGATCGTCATCCACGAGGCGAACGCCAGTGCCGGTATCGCGAACAAGATCGGTGCTCGCCTGGCGACGCGGGTGCTTGCCGCTGTTCCGGGTTCCGGAGTGAAGAACCGCGGCGATCAGGACGCCGAGATCGTTGGCATCCCGGTTCGCGCGTCGATCGCCAATTTCGATCGAGCGGGACTCCGCTCGCAAGCTCGCGAGTACTTCGGACTGCCTCAGGACGGTCCCGTTCTGCTCGTCTTCGGCGGATCGCAAGGCGCGAAGTCGCTCAACGACGCGGTGTCCGGAGCAGCGGAAGAACTGGCGAAGGCCGGGATCTCGGTCCTTCACGCACACGGACCCAAGAACTCTCTCGAAGTCACGCAGTACTCGGAGACGGCACCGTATGTGGCTGTTCCCTATCTTTCGCGGATGGATCTCGCGTATGCCGCAGCCGACGCGACTATCTGTCGTTCGGGCGCGATGACGGTCGCCGAGGTCTCGGCGGTCGGGCTTCCGGCCGTCTACGTTCCGTTGCCGCACGGCAATGGTGAGCAGGAACTCAACGCGAAACCCGTTGTCGCAGCGGGCGGCGCGATCATCGTCTCCGACAACGAGCTCACGCCGCCGTTCGTCGCCGGTACCGTCGTCCCGATGCTGAGCGACAGCGCGCGCCTCGACAAGATGAGCAGTGGTGCTGCCAACGTCGGGCACCGCACCGCGGCAACCGAGATCGCACGGATCGTGCTCGACATCGCGGCAAAGGAAAACGCCGTCCAGGAAAACGCAAGGGGAAACCGATGACCGCGCTGCCCGCCCACCTCGAGCGAGTACACATGGTCGGAATCGGCGGTGCCGGTATGTCCGGCATCGCGCGAATCCTGCTTTCCCGCGGGGGTCTTGTCTCGGGTTCGGACGCCAAGGAGAGCCGAGGAGTCCTGGCGCTTCGTGCACGCGGGGCGCAGGTCCGGATCGGCCACGACGCCGATGCTCTCGACCTGCTGCCGGGTGGTCCGACCGTCGTCGTGACGACGCACGCGGCTATCCCGAAGGACAACCCGGAACTCGTCGAGGCCGCTCGCCGCGGAATCCCGGTGATTCTTCGGCCGGCTGTCCTTGCATCTCTGATGCAGGGCAATCGCACGTTCCTGGTTTCGGGTACACACGGCAAGACGTCGACGACCTCGATGCTCGTGGTCGCCCTGCAGCACTGTGGTTTCGACCCTTCGTTTGCCGTTGGCGGCGAACTCAACGAAGCGGGAACGAATGCCCATCACGGCAGCGGTGACGTCTTTGTCGCCGAGGCGGACGAGAGTGACGGGTCGCTGCTGCAGTACGACCCCAACGTGATCGTCGTGACCAACATCGAGGCCGATCACCTCGACTATTTCGGCAGCGTCGAAGCGTATGTGAAGGTGTTCGACGATTTTGTCGACAAGTTGCGTCCGGGTGGGCTCTTGATTGCTTGCCTCGACGACCCGGGATCGGCGGATCTCGCGAAGCGAATCGTGGCCTCGGGCCGTTCGGACATCCGGGTACTCGGTTACGGATCGGCAGACGCGCAGGAAGTGGAGGCGGGCACCGCCTTCGAGCCTGTCGACGGTGTCGAGGTCGGAGTCCGACTACTGGGCTTCCATGCGCACGACGTCGGGGGAGTCCTGCAGTTCCACCTGGCGGGCGAGAGCGCCGCGCGAACCGTGCGGATGGCAGTGCCGGGTCGTCACATGGCGCTCAACGCACTTGCGGCTCTACTGGCTGCCCGTGACGCCGGCGCCGAGACGGAGGAGATCGTCGAGGGGCTCGCCGGATTCGGTGGCGTACACCGCCGGTTCCAGTTCACCGGCCGCGAGCGTGGTGTCCGGGTGTTCGACGACTACGCCCACCATCCGACCGAAGTTCGTGCGGTTCTCGGCGCGGCGGCGGATCTGGTTCGACCGGAGGACGATTCGTCGTCGACCAATTCGGCAGCCGGACGCGTGATCGTGGTCTTCCAACCTCATCTCTATTCACGCACCGCCGCGTTTGCCGAGGAGTTCGCGCAGGCGCTGGACTTGGCCGACGAGGTTGTCGTTCTCGATGTCTACGGCGCTCGCGAAGAGCCGATGCCGGGCGTCAGTGGTGCGCTGGTCGCTCAGTCGGTCACGAAACCTGTTCACTATCAACCGGATCTGTCACAGGCGCCGAAGCAGGTGGCGGCGTTGGCTCACCCCGGCGACATCGTCATCACGATGGGTGCCGGTGACGTGACCATGCTCGGCAAACAGATCCTCGATGCTTTGCGTTCGGCGCCGCATCCCGCGCCGCGATGACACCCGACGCACGAAGTCGGCGCGGGCGTCGAGATCCTCGAGCCAGACAAGCCACCAGTACGCGTCGGCGCAGTACTCGCACCGAATCGCGATACTCGACGCGGTCGACGGAGCCGGCTCCCGAACCCACACCGACTCGTAAGTGGTTCAAGCGACCGCTGATCGTGGCACCGCTGGCAATCGTGCTGGTGGTGGGAATTGCGTTGACGGCTTGGTTGTCTCCGGTGCTCTCGGTCCGGGGCACCGAAGTTCTCGGTGCGACGACCGTCAGTGAGGAACAGATCCTTTCGCTCCTGGCCGTACCGACCGGTCAGCCGTTGATGCGGGTAGACACCGGCGCCGCCGCCGCACGTGTGGCGACGATTCCGAAGGTGGCCTCGGCTCGTGTGCAGCGGATGTATCCGTCGACTATCCGCGTCACCGTCACCGAACGGGTACCGGTCGTCTTCGTCGACTCACCTGAGGGTGCACACCTGCTGGACGAGAAGGGCGTCGACTTCGAGATGGGCGTCCCGCCGCCCGGGGTTCCGCGTCTGGTGACACCGACGCCCGGGTGGAACGACGAGCCGACGCTTGCCGCGCTCGAGGTGTTGTCGGTGTTGCCGCCGGATCTGAGATTTCAAGTGGGAGAGGTTGCCGCTCGGTCGATTTCGAGTGTCACGCTGACTCTGCTCGACGGTCGCGTCGTAAACTGGGGCGGTGTCGAGCACTCGGATCGTAAGGCTGCTGTGACGCTTCCGCTGTTGACCCAACCGGGGCAGACGTACGACGTGTCCAGTCCTGATCTGCCGACGGTGCGATAGCGCCCGGTGCAGCCGTGCGTCAGTGCGCAGCAAATACTTCGGTGTGTCTCGGCGCGCCTAATGGCGGAACGCGACGACGGTGCATAGCGTTTCGTTTCAGATCGAATACTTGACATAACTCTAACCCTGTGGTTGAGGTTTAGGGTTGTTCTCGAAGAGCATGAAGCTACAAAAACAGCAGTAACAAAGACAGCAGCACTGACAAGCAGCGTGAAACACGACACGGAAGGCGAGAGCCGATGACGCCCCCGCACAACTACCTCGCCGTAATCAAGGTCGTCGGCATCGGCGGCGGCGGCGTGAACGCAGTCAACCGCATGATCGAACAGGGACTCAAGGGAGTCGAGTTCATCGCGGTCAACACGGACGCGCAAGCCCTTCTGATGAGTGACGCCGACGTCAAGCTCGACGTCGGTCGTGAATTGACCCGTGGCCTCGGCGCCGGTGCCGACCCGGAAGTGGGTCGCAAGGCAGCCGAAGATCACAAGGACGAGATCGAAGAGGTCATCAAGGGCGCCGACATGGTGTTCGTGACCGCAGGCGAGGGTGGTGGCACCGGAACCGGTGGTGCCCCTGTCGTGGCAAGCATCGCCCGGAAGCTGGGCGCACTCACCGTCGGTGTCGTGACGCGACCGTTCTCTTTCGAGGGCAAGCGTCGTGGGGGACAGGCGGATACCGGAATCCAGGCGCTCCGCGAGTCCTGCGACACGCTGATCGTCATTCCCAACGATCGCCTGCTCCAGCTCGGTGACGCGGCCGTCAGCCTGATGGACGCGTTCCGCAGCGCGGACGAGGTTCTCCTCAACGGCGTCCAGGGCATCACCGACCTCATCACCACTCCGGGTCTGATCAACGTCGACTTCGCGGACGTCAAGGGTGTCATGTCCGGTGCCGGTAGTGCGTTGATGGGAATCGGTTCCTCGCGGGGTGAGGGACGCGCGATCAAGGCGGCGGAATCCGCGATCAATTCCCCGCTCCTCGAAGCTTCGATGGAAGGCGCCCGCGGCGTGCTCCTGTCGATCGCCGGCGGTAGCGATCTGGGTCTGTTCGAGATCAACGAGGCGGCTTCGCTGGTGCAGGAAGCTGCCCACATCGACGCCAACATCATCTTCGGAACGGTCATCGACGATTCACTCGGTGACGAGGTTCGTGTGACGGTCATCGCTGCGGGATTCGACGGAGGAGCTCCGGCTCGTCGTCCCGTGGAGTCGACCGCGCAGGGACGTGGAGCTATCGGCGCCGGGCGCGCGGGTGAGGTCGGCCGGTCACCGGTGGCCGCCGAACCTGCTGGCGAGCAGCCGATTTCCGCAGCGCGCGAGACCACCGGTTCGGGCAGCTTGCCTCCGATCGGTGGCCCCCGCCATGCGCCGGTCCAGGAAGACGAGGGCGACGACGACGTCGACGTGCCGGTCTTCATGCGTCGCTGACGTAGGGCTACAAACAGTTTCGAGAACAGGGTGCCCGGAATTTCTGGGTACCCTGTTCTTGACTGGATGTCCGGTCACGTCTGAGCCGGACGACAACTTTCGACGTTTGTGAGCACACTTATCTTGAGTACCGAGAAGTCGACCACCCGCACCCGCATTCGCCGCGTCGTGACCAGCCGAGCCGGTGGTGTTTCCGCGTCACCGTACGAGTCGTTCAATCTGGGCGATCACGTCGGAGACGATCCGGCAGCCGTCGATGCGAATCGCCGACGTCTGGCACGCGAAATAGGCGTCGAGCCTGACCATCTCGTGTGGATGGAACAAATCCATTCGCGCAACGTCACTGTCGTGACGGAACCGACCGACGAAGTGATTCCGGTGACGGATGCTCTGGTCACCACTGTTCCCGGCCTGGCGCTCGCCACCCTCAGTGCAGATTGTGTTCCCGTTCTGCTCTCCGACGAGGAGGCCGGTGTGATCGCGGCCGTTCATGCCGGACGGATCGGTGCCCGCATCGGTATCGTCCCGCGCGTCCTCGCGGAGATGGTGCGTCAGGGCGCGGACGTTTCGCGTATCGGCGCCTTCCTCGGTCCGGCTGCGAGCGGACGCCAGTACGAGGTTCCCGCTGCGATGCGCGCGGACGTGGAAAAGCACTTGCCGGGCAGCGCAACTCGCACCGAGAAGGGCACGCCGGGGCTCGATCTGCGTGCGGGACTGCGTAAGCAGTTGCTCGCCGCGGGTGTGTCCGGTGTCGCCGAGGACCCGCGGTGCACGATCGAGGATCGCGCGTTGTTCAGTCATCGCCGAGAATCTCTGACCGGGCGTCAAGCTGCAGTGATCTGGATGGAAGCGCCCGCAGCGCAGGAAACCGTCTAGGCAGAAATGCGCGAGACGGAAATGCGGCTGACAGAAATATCGACGGCACTCGACTCGGTGAGGGCGCGATTGGCGGCCGCCTGCCTTGCCGCCGGTCGCGAGGTTTCCGACGTAGCACTGCTGCCGGTGACCAAATTCTTTCCGGCGTCCGACGCTCGAATCCTGTACGAGCTGGGGTGCCGTGAATTCGGTGAGTCTCGTGAGCAGGAAGCAGTGGAGAAGGTCGCGGACTTCGACGGCGCTGCACAGACGGGCGCGATCGATGATCCGGTTCGCTGGCACATGATCGGACAGTTGCAGCGCAACAAAGCTCGGTCGGTAGCGAAGTGGGCCTATGCAATTCACTCGGTGGACAGTGCGCGACTGGCCGATGCACTCGATCGGGCTGCGCTGAGTGCTTTGTCGGACGGTGAGCGCACGGAGCCGCTCCGGGCGCTCATCCAGGTAAGTCTCGACGGAGACCCCGCGCGTGGCGGAGTTCCGACGGGCGAGCTAACGCCTCTCGCCGAGCGGATCGAATCAGCCGAAGGTCTCGAATTCGCGGGACTGATGGCCGTCCCGCCGCTTGGATCAGATCCGGACGAGCAGTTCGAAATCCTCCGCAGGGCACATCTTTTGATCCTCGAATCGCATCCCCGGGCAACCGAACTCTCGGCCGGTATGACCGGCGATCTGGAGGCTGCAGTGCGCCACGGATCAACCTGCGTGCGTGTCGGAACCGCACTGCTCGGCTCACGACCAGTAATCTCGAGGTGATCGCTCAGGTGATCGCCCAACCCGTCCACACCGCTGCGACCGGTCGCAGTCGGATTGATTCCGCCGCGCCAAGGAAGGTCGATCAATGAGCAACCTGCATAAGTTCAAGGCTTACTTCGGCATGGTTCCCCTCGATGACTACGAGGACGAATACGTGGAGGAGCCCGATCAGGCTCGCCGCGCACCCCGTCGTAGTCACGACGGCTATGCCGAGCGCGACGACCGCGAGTTCGTCGAACCTGCCTTCTCGAAGGCGAGCTATGCGCCCAGTCGTCGTGACGAAGAGGACGCGGAGTTCGATCGCTACGACTCCCGGCCCCGCGTCGACACCGTTCCCAGCCGCAGCAGCCGCCCGGCGATGGCGCCGCGCCCGGCAAGCCGTGGCAACCTCGCGGTCGACGCGCGCGCAGAGCGACCCGAAGCGCGACGTGCGCCGGTTGTCGACGACGGCGGCCCGCTCGCCAAGATCACGACACTGCGTCCGCAGAGCTACGCAGAGGCCCGCACCATCGGTGAGCGGTTCCGGGACGGCACTCCCGTCATCATGGATCTGGTCGACATGAGCAACGCCGACGCGAAGCGTCTGGTCGATTTCGCGGCCGGCCTGGCATTCGCATTGCGTGGTTCTTTCGACAAGGTAGCCACCAAAGTGTTTCTTCTCTCACCGGCCGACATCGACGTTTCCGCCGAGGAGCGCCGTCGGATCGCCGAGACGGGTTTCTACAGCCAGAAATGATGGTCTCGACCGCAGTCCGGCCCCTGAGCAGGGGTGACGTGAGCACATTCGAACGGCGGCCCGCCTCGGCGGACGTCGCATTCGGACCCATCGCCGGCCGTTACAAGACGGACTCGATGCGGACCGGTTCCGGAATTGCTGCGGTGTGTCTGTTTTGGACACACCGCAGAAGTCAGGCAGAGTGAGGGTGTGGACGCGCTTCTCTCTGTGATCTATCTGGTGCTGGTTGTCTTCTGGCTGTTGCTGATCGGCAGAGTGATCGTCGAGTTCGTTCGTTCGTTTGCCAGAGATTGGCGACCGACCGGATTGGTCGCAGTCATTCTCGAAACCATTTTTACGATCACCGATCCTCCGGTGAAACTGCTCCGCAGGTTGATCCCCCCGATCAACCTCGGTGGAGTTCGCTTGGATCTATCCATCATGGTCTTGCTTTTCATCGTCATCATCCTGATGTCGGTTGTTCGCTGAGCGCAGTCCGAGTGAGTGGTGTGCCAGAATGGATGCCATAACTCATCCAGTGGTTCGCCACTACGTAGACTGTGTTGCAACTGAATGCTTGCTAGACCGCCAAATGACGCGTGAAGGGATCCTTCCATGCCGCAACTGACTCCAGCTGACGTGCACAACGTTGCGTTCAGCAAGCCGCCTATCGGCAAGCGTGGCTACAACGAGGATGAGGTCGACGCATTCCTCGACCTCGTCGAGCAGGCGCTGTCGCAGCTCATCGAAGAGAATGCGGACCTGCGCCAGCGCGTAGGTGAGCTGGATCAGGAGCTCGCGGCTGCCAAGAAGTCGCCGGCACCTGCTCAGCAGGCAGCACCCGTCGCAGCGCAGCCCAAGCCGGAGCCCGCTCGGGTCGTCGAACCGCCCAAGCCTGCACCTGTTGCAGCGCCGGTTCCCGCCGCTGCTGCCGTTGCAGCGCCGCAGAGTGGCGACACCCACATGCAGGCCGCGAAGGTCCTCGGACTGGCTCAGGAGATGGCGGATCGCCTCACCAACGATGCCAAGACCGAGTCCGAGCAGCTGCTCGGCAGTGCCCGCACCAACTCCGAGCAGCTCATGAGCGAGGCTCGCAGCAAGGCTGACGGCATGATCGCGGATGCGCGCAACAAGTCGGAGGCGATGCTCACCGACGCTCAGACTCGCTCCGAGACCCAGCTTCGCCAGGCTCAGGAGAAGGCAGACGCTCTCAAGGCGGACGCCGAGAAGAAGCACACCGAAATCATGGCGACCATCAACCAGCAGCGATCGGTCCTCGAGGGCCGTATCGAGCAGCTCAAGACGTTCGAACGCGAGTACCGGGTGCGCCTGAAGTCCTACCTGGAATCGCAGCTCGAAGAGCTCGAACAGCGCGGCTCGGCCGTTCCGGTCGACGGTGGACAGGATTCCTACAGCCCGTCCTTCGCCAAGGGAAACAGCTGACCGAGAGCGCCCCGTCGGCTCAGCTATCGGACCGGACAAAGGTTGATACGTGCTGGTCGTGACGTTGGTTCTCGCGGGAGTTGGTTTCGCTCTCCTGATCGTCGCCCTGACCACAGGGTCGCTGATCTGGGCGTGGGCATGTATCGCGATTTGTGTAGCAGGTGCCGTCCTCCTGCTGGTCAGTGCGCTGACCAGCAGGAAGGCGGTTCCTTCGTTGGATGACCCGGCATCGGGCAGCGGAATGTCGTCGCCTTACGGTCGAGTCGAGAGTTCCTCGAATTCGTCGATCGACGATGCAGCCACCGCCAACGATGACAATCAGAGAAATCATGGCGAGTCGCCGGGTGGCCCCGACAAGTCCTAGGGCGAGTTCCGACAAGGTCCAGGACGAGTATTAGACTGTCCAACACGAATACCAGGCTGTGATCCGGCAATCACCGGGGAGCTTTCGGAAGAACGGTTCTTGTCGCTTCAGGCGCCCAGAACTCAGTAGAACCGAACGGGTGAGCCCGTCACAGCTCGATCGAGTGGCACCTCGGGATCCAAGCGCGGATCTACGGGGTGCAAACGGGGTGGTACCGCGGTGTCGGCGCACAAGCGCCACGTCGTCCCCGTGCCGAGTCCGACTGGCACGAGGAGATCGCCATGGCGAGTAACGGGTATCCCAAAGTCGACTACGGTGTCCCCGCCGACACCGGAGTCAAGTTCCCCGAACTGGAACAGAAAGTCCTGAAACAGTGGGACGACGACGACACCTTCCGTGCGTCGGTTTCCAATCGGGACGGCAGCGAAGAGTTCGTTTTCTACGACGGACCGCCCTTCGCAAACGGCTTGCCGCATTACGGTCACCTGCTGACGGGGTACGTCAAGGACCTGGTGCCGCGCTTCCAGACCATGCGTGGACGCAAGGTCGAGCGACGCTTCGGCTGGGACTGCCACGGACTGCCCGCAGAACTCGAAGCGGAGAAGCAACTCGGCATCAAGGACAAGGCCGAGATCGAAGTCATGGGTCTGGCCAAGTTCAACGAGTACTGCAAGGCCTCGGTGCTCAAGTACACCGACGAGTGGCGCGACTACGTCACCCGCCAGGCACGTTGGGTCGACTTCGACAACGACTACAAGACCCTGGACGTCGACTTCATGGAGTCCGTCATGTGGGCCTTCAAGGAGCTGCACGACAAGGGCCTGATCTATCAGGGCTTCCGCGTGCTGCCCTACAGCTGGTACGAGCAGACTCCGCTGTCCAATCAGGAGACTCGTCTCGACGACGCGTACAAGATGCGTCAGGATCCTGCAGTCACGGTCGACATGCCGCTGGTCGCTCCGGGTTCACCATTGGACGGCGCAAACGCGATCATCTGGACCACGACTCCGTGGACACTGCCGTCCAACTTGGCCACTGCGGTTCATCCCGAGGTCGACTACGTCCAGGTGCTCGGCGAGGACGGAAAGCGGTACGTGCTCGCGGAAGCACGGGTTGCTCATTACGCACGTGAGCTGGGGGAGGACCCCGAGGTCGTTTCCCGTCACAAGGGCGCCGAATTGGTCGGACTGTCGTACACACCGCCGTTCGACTTCTTCCTCGGACATCCGAACGCGCACGTCGTGCTTTCGGCCGACTACGTGACAACCGATTCCGGAACCGGAATCGTCCACCTCGCACCGGCTTTCGGTGAGGAGGATATGGATGTCGCCACGGCCAACGGTATCGAGGTCGTGCAGCCGCTCGATCCGGGTGGAAAGTTCACCTCGATGGTTCCGCCGTACGAGGGCTTGATGGTCTTCGACGCCAACCCGGTCATCATCAAGGACCTCAAGGCCGCTGGAAAGCTGCTGCGGCACGAGACGATCGAGCACTCGTACCCGCACAGTTGGCGCAGTGGGCAGCCGCTCATCTACATGGCGGTTCCCTCGTGGTTCGTCGCGGTCACCAAGTTCCGCGATCGCATGGTCGAGCTGAACAAGGACATCACGTGGGTGCCCGAGCACATCCGTGACGGCCAGTTCGGCAAGTGGCTCGAAGGTGCACGCGACTGGAACATCAGCCGAAACCGCTACTGGGGCAGCCCGATCCCGGTGTGGGTGTCGGACGATCCGCAGTACCCGCGTACGGACGTCTACGGATCGCTCGATCAGTTGGAGGCAGACTTCGGTGTGCGTCCGACCGATCTGCATCGCCCGATGATCGACGACCTGGTCCGCCCGAACCCCGACGACCCGACCGGGAAGTCGATGATGCGCCGCGTTCCCGAGGTGCTCGACTGCTGGTTCGAATCCGGTTCGATGCCGTACGCGCAGGTGCACTACCCATTCGAGAACCGTGAATGGTTCGAGGGCCATTTCCCGGGCGATTTCATCGTCGAGTACAACGGGCAGACTCGCGGCTGGTTCTACACGCTGCACGTGCTGGCCACCGCACTCTTCGATCGTCCGGCGTTCAAAACCGTTGCTGCGCACGGCATCGTGCTCGGCGACGACGGACTCAAGATGAGCAAGTCCAAGGGCAACTACCCGGACGTGAAGGAGGTGTTCAACCGCGACGGCAGCGATGCCATGCGATGGTTCCTGATGTCTTCGCCGATCTTGCGCGGCGGAAACCTCATCGTGACCGAGCAGGGCATCCGCGAAGGTGTGCGTCAGGCATTGCTCCCGCTGTGGAACGCCTGGAGCTTCCTGCAGTTGTACGCGCCGGAATCCGGTGTGTGGCGTACCGATTCGGAGAACATCCTCGATCAGTACATCCTGGCCAAGCTCGCTACCACCCGCGACGTGATCACCGAGGCCCTCGAGGTCAACGACATCGCCGGCGCGTGCGACGAGCTTCGGTTGTTCTGTGACGCACTCACCAACTGGTATGTGCGACGGTCGCGTTCGCGGTTCTGGGACGAGGATCGCGACGCGATCGACACCCTGCACACCGTGCTCGAGGTCGTGACGCGTCTCGCTGCGCCGCTGTTGCCGCTGGTGTCCGAGGTGATCTGGCGCGGGCTGACCGGGGAGCGCTCGGTTCACCTGGCTGATTGGCCCGAGGCGTCGGAGCTCCCCGCGAACCCCGAGCTGGTAGCGGCGATGGACGACGTCCGGACCGTGTGCTCCACGGTGCTGAGCCTGCGCAAGGCGCAGAATCTGCGTGTTCGTCTTCCGCTGCCCGAGGTCACGGTTGCGGCGCCGGATGCCGAGCGTCTGCGTCCGTTCCTCGGACTGATCGCCGACGAGGTCAACGTCAAGAAGGTCGATCTGACCGATGACGTCGACGTGCACGGGCGCTTCGAGATCGCGGTCAACGCGCGTGCTGCAGGACCGCGTCTGGGCAAGTCCGTTCAGACTGTCATCAAGGCGGTCAAGGCGGGCGACTGGACCGAGAACGCGGACGGCGTCGTGGTTGCGGCGGGCATCGAACTGCTGCCCGAGGAGTACACGCAGAAACTGGTTGCGGCCGAGCCGGATTCGACGGCTGCTCTGCCGGACGGTGCGGGACTGGTCGTACTCGATTCCGCTGTGACGGAGGAACTCGAAGCCGAGGGATGGGCCAAGGACCGTATCCGTCAGTTGCAGGATGCGCGCCGTGCCGCCGGTTTGGACGTCTCGGACCGGATCAACGTCGTGCTCGAGGTTCCGCAGGACTGCAAGGAGTGGGCAGAGCGTCATCGCGAATTGATCGCCGGTGAGGTTCTGGCCACCTCCTTCTCGGTGGGTGAAGCGGGAGACGACGCCGTCGATCTCGGTGAGGGTATCCGCGCCGCAATCACGAAGGTCTAGTACCGACGCGACTACTCCGGCTCTCCGATGAATGTCTGTATGTCGGGGTGCCGGAGTAGTTTGCTCTCATGAGTACGAGCAAGGAAACCGTGGCGCGCATTCTCGAGCAGTTGGAACCGCTCGACGTGCGGGCAAGGGCGATGTTCGGCGAGTACGGATTGTATTGCGACGAGAAGATCGTGGGCTTGATCTGCGGAGACGTTCTGTTCGTCAAACCCACCGAGGTCAGTACGGAGTTCGGATCAGAGGCCGATCTGGCTCCGCCGTACCCGGGAGCGAAGGATTATTACCGGGTGACGGAGGAACGGTTGCAGGACCTCGATCACCTGCACGCCTTCATTCAACGGACTGCCGACGTATTGCCCCTGCCGAAGAAGAAGTCGCCGAAGAAGAAGGCGCGGACGTAAATTCTGCACCTACTTTCGAGAGAACCGTAACGCCCTATGAATCAAGGTGATCCCACACGAAGTCGTAGGTGGGTGCTGCATCTCGACATGGATGCGTTTTTCGCTTCCGCCGAGCAGTTGACCCGCCCCACTCTGCGAGGTCGCCCGGTGCTGGTCGGCGGCTTGGGTGGGCGCGGAGTGGTGGCCGGGGCAAGCTACGAAGCCAGAGTTTTCGGTGCGCGTTCGGCAATGCCGATGCACCAAGCACGCCGGATGGTCGGCGCTGGCGCGGTGGTATTGCCACCGCGGATGTCGTTGTATTCGGTTCTGAGTAAACGCACCTTCGACGCGTTGCGCCTTCGTATGCCGATCCTCGAGCAATTGTCGGTGGACGAAGCCTTTGGTGAACCGGTGGAGTTGGCCGGTGTCGGAGCTGACGAGGTCCGCGCGTTTTGCGAGGACCTGCGGGCGTTGATCAAAGCCGAGACCGGGTTGGTCGCTTCGATCGGGGCCGGCGCAGGTAAGCAGGTCGCCAAGATCGCGTCGGGACTGGCAAAGCCCGACGGCGTCGCAGTCATTCCTCCCGGGATGCAGCACGAGTTGCTCGATCCACTGCCGGTGCGGAAGCTCTGGGGGATCGGCCCTGTTGCCGAGGAAAAGCTCAAGCGTCTCGGCATCGAAACCATCGGAGGGTTTGCCCGCACTCCCATAGCGGAGGTGGCGTCGATACTCGGAACCACTGTCGGACCGGGGTTGCATCGGCTCGCACAGGGGATCGACGATCGGCCGGTCGCCGAGCGTGCCGAATCCAAGCAGATCAGCGCGGAATCCACGTTCGCCGCAGACATCGTCACGATGGCGCAACTGCGCGCCGCCGTCGAAAGTAGTGGTCGTGCAGCATTTTCCAGGCTGGAGAAGGACGGAAGAGCTGCTCGCACCGTCGTACTGAAGCTCAAGAAGTCCGATATGAGTATCTTGACTCGATCCGTGACGCTGCCGTTTGCCACCATCGACCGCCAAATCCTCATCGCGACTGCGCAGAAACAGGTCATCGATCCACAGGAATTGGGGCCGATTCGCCTGGTCGGTGTGGGATTCGCCGGTTTGTCCACCGTTCGGCAAGGATCACTTTTTCCCGAGTTGGATCAGGATGTTCCCGGCTATCCGGTCGAGACTCTCACGGGCGCCCTCGATGAGGCTGAACTCGACGTTCCGGTGGCCGCACGCGTGCCTCAGCGCTACTGGCACCCCGGTTTGGACGTGAAGCATCCAGAATACGGACACGGTTGGGTGCAGGGTGCCGGGCACGGAGTGGTGACAGTTCGCTTCGAAACCCGTTCCAGCGGAACGGGAATAGCCAAAACCTTCGCCGAATCGGATGAGGTGCTCGAGGTAGCAGATGCGGTCGACAGCCTTCTCTGAGGATGTCCTTAGACTTTTTCCGCTTACCGTTGGGTAATGTTGTCGACGATCCTCGAGCAAGCACGATGTTCGACTGACGCTCGAATGTGAACACCCGAATGGATAGGACTGAGAAGTTGAAGCTTCAGAAGATGACCGTTGCAGCCGTGGCGATCGCAGCAGCCCTGACGATGACCGCTTGTGGCTCGGATGACAAGACCGACTCGCCCACCACGACGTCGAAGACCACGACGACCACGACGGCCTCGGACTCGACAGATGCGCCGGTCGCGTTGCCGACCGCCCCTGAGCTCAACGCCAAGGTCGCCCAGGCACTCGACGAAACCGTTCCGGCCGCAGACAAGGTCAACCTCGTCCAGGGCGCCGAGGCTGATCCCGAGCTGATCAACCAGGTCGCCGCTGCCGCCAAGGCTGCCGGCGCGCAGGTCGAGATCCTCGACCCGGTCACCGACACGGGCAGCGAGACGGCAGCAGCTTCGCTGAACATCGTCGTCAACGGCCAGCCGCTGCAGCAGGGCCTGCAGGCTTCGTTCGTCTACGAAGACGGCGTCTGGAAGCTCTCGAAGACCACCGCTTGCCAGATCGTCGGCGTTGCAGGTCTGACCTCGCCGGCTTGCGCTGCTTGATCTCTCGGTAACACCTGAAACACCAGAGCGGCCGCCGACTCCCGAAGGGGAGTGGGCGGCCGCTCTTCACGCGGTAAGCGACGTCAGTGATGGAATCCCTCGGTGACGCGCGGCCGCGGCATCGGGCTGTCCAGTTCGTCGAGGAACGCGGTTTCCTCTTCGATGATGCGCAGCAGATTGGCCGCCAGGTCCATGCTCAGTCCGTTACGAACCACGATGCGCTGCACTGTCAGATCCGCGAGATCGTCCGGCATGGGGTAGGCCGGCACCAACCAGCCCTTGCCTCGCAACCGGTCCGAGAGGTCGTACAGCGTCCAGTTGGACGTGTGCCCCTCGGCGAGGCGCCACGCGAAGACCGGGATGTCGGAACCGTCGTTCCACAGTTCGAACGCGTCGAGTTTCCCGATCCCTTCGGCGAGAAATTTCGCCACGTCCTGGGAGGACTGCTGGATTGCGCGATAGCCGTCGTGGCCGAGACGCAGGAACAAGTAGAACTGCAGGATCACCTGAGCGCCGGGGCGCGAGAAGTTCAGTGCGAAGGTCGGCATACTGCCGCCGAGGTAGCTCACCTTGAAGACGAGGTCGTCGGGAAGTAGATCCTGCGATCGCCAGACCACCCATCCGAGGCCGGGATAGACGAGCCCGTACTTGTGCGCCGAGGTGTTGATGGAGTGGACGCGCGGTAGTCGGAAATCCCATTCGAGTTCGGGCTGAAGGAACGGTGCGATCATCGCACCGGAAGCGCCGTCGACGTGGATGGGGACGTCGAGTCCCGTCTTCGCCTGGATCTCATCGAGTGCCTTCGAGATTTCCAGGACCGGCTCGTACATCCCGGTGTAGGTGACGCCCATGATCGCGACGACGCCGATGGTGTTCTCGTCGACGTACTTGTCCAGATCGTGACCGTCGAGGGTGCGGTGTTCCTCGCTGATCGGCACGTAACGCGCTTCGACGTCCCAGTAGTTGCAGAACTTCTCCCAGCACACCTGGACCGCGGAACTCATGATGAGATTTGGCTTTTCGGTCGACTTGCCCGCGGCTTTTCGTGCGTGCTGCCAGCGTCGTTTCATCGCCAGGCCGCCGAGCATGCAGGCTTCGGACGAACCGATCGTCGAGGTGCCGATTGCGTCCTTGGGGGAGGGTGAGTGCCAGAGATCGGCAAGGATGCGCCAGCAATAGGTTTCGATCGCGGCGGTCTGCGGATACTCGTCCTTGTCGATCATGTTCTTGTCGAACGACTCGGCATACAGTTTGGTGGCGTGATCGTCCATCCACGTGCTGACGAACGTCGCGAGATTGAGCCGCGCATTGCCGTCGAGCATCGTTTCGTCGTGGACGATCTGATACGCGGTCTCGGGAAGCATGCCATCGGGTTCGAGTGTGTACTTCGATGCAACCGAATCCTCGCCAGGCCTCGAGAAGATCGGATTGACGGCTACGTAATCGGTGTGATCTGACCTTCTGGGTTCCGGCATGAACTCTGGCTCCTCACATCAGTGTGTCGCGTTGGTCTGTTTCGTACCTACTCTCACCGTTCAGTGTGGACGGGCAGTTGTCAAAGGGTCTGTGGTCCCGAATCATTCGCGAAAGGCCGAGACAGGACGAATCCGCTCGTTGTCAGGGCGTTTGTGCGCGCAGGCGATCTGCGGCGGCCGATGCCATCGAGAGGAGAACATCGGGGGCGATCGGACTCGGCGCCGTCGCGGACAGCTGAGTCAACGTCGTCCCGACTGCGGCCACGATCGCGTCGGCAACCAAGGTGAAACCGCCACTCTCCGTGATGATTCGGAAAGCGAAAGACGCGTCGCCGATGTTCGGGTCCGACGCTCCGCCGACGCGATAGGTGATTGTCGTTCCGTCGGCATCGGTTCCCGAATACTCCGCACACCCAGCCAGCGTGGTCTGAAGTTTCTCGAAAGCTGCTGCTGCCGCGGTGCCGTCGGCGTACGAAGCAGAGTCCTGATCGATGCTCGTGAAATCGGGGCCGGTGAACATGTCGGAGAGGTCGGCGACCGATCCGGGAGCCTGGGTGGCTATCGGCGCCAGAACCTGGGCGCAGACGGCGGGGTCGGTGCTCGACTTGTCCGCCTCCGAATTTTCCGGCGCCGGTGCGAGGCCGAGGTCGTCGACCGGGTCGGGAACTACGTCGAAGTCGGCAGGTAGCTCGGACAGGGTGAGCGCGGCTCGTTGCAGGCCGTCACGGTCGAGAGGCGCCCCGCTCAGCGGTGCGGCCGGAGCAGCCGTGAACGGCGCCAAGCCGACCTGTGGGGCGGAAACCTGCGTAGTCGTGTCGGCACCAGGCGAGTCGTCCGAGCCGCAACCGGTCACGACGAACAGTGCCGCCGTTGCGGTCAGACCAAGTGCGAGAAGCGACCGGCGTGTCACGATTCCCACCGAATGCTGTTGGAGATGGTCTGCCGGATCACCGAGGAGCTGTCCGGGTCGCCGTATGCCTGGTCGCCGCCGACGGTCATCTGTCCGTCGATCGGCAAGGGGAGTGAGAGGTCGACGGTGAGGTTTCCGGAGCCGGCCATGACGTACTGATCGATGTTCAGCGTTCCGGCGTCACCGGCCAGGTTCCAGACCGGGCTCTGCGGGGTCTGCGATACGTCCACCGCGAGCGAAAGCCGATTGCCCTCGCGCGCGGTGAGCGTGACGGTGGTTGTCTGATCGAGCAGGATTTCGCTGCTGACTTGCTGCCGAACCACCCAACGTGCGCCGACACCGACCGGAGCGTCGGGGAGTGCGACGGTCCGGTAGACCGCTTGGCCCAGCGCTTGTTCGATTGCAGCGCGGGCAGCATTGGCCGAGTTGGCGGAGGGCTTCAACCGTAGGGCGGTGATGGCGCCCGAATCCGTGACCGACAATCCGGCTGCAGACCCGTCGGCCCCGCTCAGCGCAGCCTGCAGCGTTGCATCGGGCGAGGTCATCGACGACAGCGTGAGGTCAACGACTGCGGTGGGATCGTCAGCGGTCACGTTTGCCGAGAGCGGGATCGTGATCTCCGGCGAAGAGAAATCCTGCGCCGGTTGTTGATCGATCTGCTGACTCACGACGGCCTGGGTGACGAGCGTCGCCGTCTGCGTGGTGCCGACAGGCAAGTTCGTACGCAAAACCTCGCGCGGCTCGCTTCCCGCCTCGAGAACTTCGACCGTCGCGGCGGTCACCGGAACAGTCACCTCACTCGGCGAGGAGGTCGGGGTGTTCGGAGGTTGATCCGAGTCGCCGCAAGCGGTGAGAACGGTGGTGAGAGCGAGGGCAGCGAGGGCGAACGGAACGCGTCGGCCGGTCGTGGACAGCAGTGGCACGCGCTCCAGGCTAGCCGCAGTTGCAGAGTGCGTGACCCGGTGCGGTGAACATGAGGGATGATGGTTGCGTGAGTACAGACCACCCAGACCGAGATGTCAACGCGGAGGATCAGCCGATTACCGAAATCTCGAAGGCCGACGAGCCCGAAACCGTGAAACCGGAAGCCGTGAAATCGGAAGACGGTGACCTGGCGGTTGTGCCGGTCGAAAAGCCCCGCCGGCTGACCATGCTCATTGCCATCGCCGCTGTCATCCTGCTCTCGGACATTCTCACGAAGGTGTGGGCAGTCGCCGCGGTCAAACCGGGGCAGCCGATCGAAATCATCGGTGACGTGGTCACATTCACGATGGTGCGCAATCCGGGGGCAGCGTTCTCGATGGCGACGTCGATGACGTGGATCCTCACTCTCGTCGCAATCGGTGTGGTCATCGGTGTGATCAAGATCGGTCGCACGCTCCGATCACCGTGGTGGGCGCTCGGTCTCGGCCTCGTTCTCGGCGGCGCGCTGGGTAACCTCGTCGACCGATTCTTCCGCTCTCCCGGAATCATGCGCGGACATGTGGTGGATTTCGTCTCCGTCGGCTGGTGGCCGGTGTTCAACATCGCGGATTCCGCGATCGTCTGTGGCGCGATTCTGCTCGTCGTCCTGACACTGTTCGGCTTCGAACCCAACGGTGAACGCCTGCGTGATCACAAGGCGGACGACAAGAAGCTCACCGAATCGAAGGCTGCAGCCGAGGGAGAAACCAAGTGAGGGAATCCCGTTCGATGCCAGTGCCCGACGGTCTCGATGCCATGCGCGTCGATGCCGGCCTCGCGCGCCTTCTCGGACTCTCGCGCACCGTGGTCGCGACACTCGCGGAAGAAGGCTCGGTACTCGTCGACGGTGTGGCCGTCGGCAAGTCCGATCGTCTGACCGCAGGGTCGTGGCTCGAGGTAGTCCTGCCCGAACCGCCGCGGCCCCTGACCATCGAAGCGACACCGGTCGAGGGAATGGAGATCCTCTACGCCGACGACGACGTCGTGGCAGTCGACAAGCCCGTCGGAGTTGCCGCGCACGCCAGCGTCGGGTGGACGGGACCGACCGTCATCGGCGGACTTGCCGCGGCCGGTTTCCGCATCTCGACGTCCGGTGCCCACGAGCGTCAGGGCATCGTCCACCGCCTGGACGTCGGAACGTCGGGTGTCATGGTGGTTGCCACATCCGAGCGCGCGTACACGTTGCTCAAGCGCGCTTTCAAGCAGCGGACCATCGACAAGCGCTACCACGCTCTCGTGCAGGGACACCCCGACCCGAGCAGCGGAACGATCGACGCGCCCATCGGACGCCATCACGGGAACGACTGGCGATTCACGGTCACAGCCGACGGCAAGCCCAGCGTCACGCACTACGACACCATCGAGGCGTTCCAGGCAGCGAGTCTGCTGGACGTGCACCTCGAAACCGGTCGCACACACCAGATCCGTGTCCACTTTTCGGCGTTGCGCCATCCGTGCTGCGGCGACCTGACCTACGGCGCGGACCCTCGACTTGCCGAAAGGCTCGGCCTCGAGCGCCAGTGGCTGCACGCCGTGTCTCTTGGATTCGCACATCCGGCGGACGGTCGCTGGGTCGAGATCAAGAGCAAGTACCCGAAGGATCTCGAACACGCACTCGAAGTTCTCCGGTCCTCATGACACCGCGCGGGCTTACCCCCGCGCCGGCCGTCGTCGCGGTGGTGGTCGGTGTGGCGGCGGTGGTGGGCGTGGGGTTCGCGAATCCCGTGCCGACCCCGCCGATCCGGACGGACACCCTGGGTCCGGACAGTGGGGAAGCTGTCCCGGACTACCTCGACCGAGCGCGAGATTCCGTCGCGTCGGTCGATGGGCCGGTGTGGGCGTTGGTCTCGTTCACGAAGGCACTCACCGTCGACGAGGTCATCACGTCGACCAGCAGTGTTCAGGTGCCGGGCGCTGAGGTCTCGGGCGTTCGCGTGTCCAGGGTCATGTTCCGAGTTCCGATCGAGCGCGTCCAGACGCCGCTCATGTCGGTGCCCGTTCCCGACAACGACGAAGCAGTACGCAGATCGCCCGGTGTTGCAGCCACGCGACTGGTCTCGCTCGGCGGCGACACCGATCGTCAGCAACAGGTGGCGCTCGCGTCGGCGAAGCAATTGTCCGCCGGGTGCGCCTGCGCGGTGGGCGTGCTGGTGCGAGCTACTCCCGAAGGACTCGAAGCGATCGAACATGACTCGAACGTCCGTGCAGTGGAAGCGTTGCCGTCCGACGCCTCGCCGTGGTTGGCAGCCGTCCGTCCCTTGCTGCCGGAGTACGTGGACGTCGTTGCTCCCGGCCCCGACGATGGTCCGGTCCCGTGAACTCCGGTTCTGTGAACAAGGACGAACGCGCTGAGTCCCGTTCGTCCTCGGGGATCTTCTACGGTGTGGCGGCTTTCCTGTTGTGGGGAACGTTCCCGGCCTTCTTCGGATTACTCGACTTCGCCGATCCGGTCGAGATCCTGGCGCACCGGGTGGTGTGGACCCTTCTGTTGATGCTGATCGTGTTGGCCTTTGCCGGCCGCCTCGGATCGCTTCGCGGAATCAGCGCACGCACCTGGCTGCTGGTGACCGCGGCGTCAGCGGCGATCGCCGTGAACTGGGGGACGTACATCTATGCCGTGGTGTCAGGCCGCGTCGTGGAGGCGGCTCTCGGGTACTTCATCAACCCGCTGGTCACCGTTCTGCTCGGCGTCGTGATCTTCCGCGAACGATTGCGTCCCGCCCAGATCGCCGCGCTCGTTCTCGCTGCCACGGCAGTTGTGGTGATCACGGTCGACTTCGGGAAACCTCCGATCGTCGCTTTGCTGCTCGCCGGCTCGTTTGCCACCTATGGGTTGGTCAAGAAGGTGGTTCCGCTCGATCCTCGAACCAGTTTGACTGCCGAGGGAGTCGTTGCCGCACCGTTCGCGGTCGGCTACCTCGTGTTTCTCGGCCTGACCGGGGCCGGTGCATTCATCAGCAGCGGTACCGGGCACAGCCTGTTGCTGCTTGCCGCCGGCCCGGTCACCGCGCTGCCGCTGCTCCTGTTCGGCGTCGCCGCTCAGAGAGTTCCGTTGGCGACGATGGGCATGCTGCAGTACCTCACCCCGGCGCTCCAGATGGCGTGGGGTGTGGCCGTCATGCACGAGGACATGCCGGCCTCACGCTGGATCGGCTTCGTTCTGATCTGGGCTGCACTGGTGATCTTCACGACAGACACCTTCGTCGCCGGTCGACGTTCGCGGCGTTCGGTGAGGTCGAGCGCCGAACCCGAGGTTCCGGTCACGTGACCGGAGGCGGCGCACGGCGACTCCGCTACGTCGGTCGCCGGTCGTGTCGGCAGCGCGGCATACACTCGATCTCGCTCCCAGACCTTCAGAGAGGCGCACGTGGCTGACTCGTTCGTACATCTTCACAATCACACCGAGTACTCGATGCTCGACGGTGCGGCCAAGGTCGGCGCCATGTTCGAGGAGGCCGCTCGTCTCGAAATGACCGCAGTCGGCATGACCGACCACGGAAACATGTACGGCGCCAGCCAGTTCTACAACGAGGCAAAGAGCGCCGGCATCAAGCCGATCATCGGCATCGAGGCCTACATCGCACCCGAGTCTCGCTTCAACACCAAGCGAGTTCTGTGGGGAGATCGCAGCCAGAAGTCCGACGACGTCTCCGGTAGCGGTGCGTACACCCACATGACGATGGTGGCCGAGAACGCGACCGGACTCCGCAACCTCTTCAAGCTGTCGTCGCTCGCGTCCATCGAGGGCCAGCTCGGTAAATGGCCACGGATGGACGAGGAGCTCATCGCCGCGCACGCCGAGGGCATCATCGCCACCACGGGTTGCCCGTCCGGTGAGATCCAGACCCGCCTTCGTCTCGGTCACGATCGCGAGGCTCTCGAAGCTGCCGCGAAGTGGCAGGAGATCTGGGGCCCGGACAACTTCTTCCTCGAACTGATGGATCACGGTCTCTCGATCGAGCGCCGTGTGCGAGAGGGTCTGCTCGACATCGGCAAGCAACTCGGTATTCCGCCACTTGCCACCAACGACTGCCATTACGTCACCAAGGACGCCGCCGAGAATCACGAGGCGCTGCTCTGCATTCAGACCGGCAAGACGCTCTCCGACCCCACTCGCTTCAAGTTCGACGGCGACGGCTACTACCTCAAGTCCGCTGCCGAGATGCGCGCCATCTGGGACAACGAGGTACCGGGGGCATGCGACAACACCGTTGCAATCGGCGAGCGTGTGCAGTCGTACGAGGACGTGTGGGCGTTCCACGACCGCATGCCGATCTTCCCGGTCCCGGAGGGACACACGCAGCAGACCTTCCTGCGCGCCGAGGTGATGCGCGGACTCGATCGCCGATTCCCGAGCGGACCGCCGCAGGAGTACCTCGCCCGCGCCGACTACGAGATCGGCGTCATCAACGAAATGGGCTTCCCGGCCTACTTCCTCGTGGTCGGCGACCTGATCAACCACGCCAAGGACGTCGGGATCCGTGTCGGGCCCGGCCGTGGATCGGCTGCCGGTTCGTTGGTGGCCTACGCGATGGGTATCACCAACATCGACCCCATCCCGTACGGGTTGCTGTTCGAGCGATTCCTCAACCCCGAGCGTGTGTCCATGCCCGATATCGATATCGACTTCGATGATCGCCGTCGCGGCGAGATGGTTCGCTACGCGACGGACAAGTGGGGCAACGACAAGGTCGCCCAGGTCATCACCTTCGGCACCATCAAGACCAAGGCTGCCATCAAGGACTCGGCTCGCGTCCAGTTCGGCAAGCCGGGCTTCGCCATCGCCGATCAGATCACCAAGGCACTCCCGCCGCCCATCATGGCCAAGGACATCTCTGTCTCCGGTATCACCGATCCGAAGCACGAGCGGTACAAGGAGGCCGTCGAGGTTCGAGCACTCATCGACTCCAGCCCGGACGTCGCGAAGATCTACAAGACCGCGGTGGGTCTGGAAGGGCTGATCCGTAACGCCGGTGTGCACGCCTGCGCGGTCATCATGTCGTCCGAACCGCTCACCGACGCAATCCCGGTCTGGAAGCGCGCCCAGGACGGCGCAATCATCACCGGGTGGGACTACCCCTCGTGTGAAGCCATCGGCCTGCTCAAGATGGACTTCCTCGGTCTGCGAAACCTCACGGTCATCGGCGACACGCTCGAGAACATCAAAGCCAACCGCGGCATCGACCTCGACCTCGACACTTTGCCGATGGACGATGCGGCAACATACGAACTGCTCGCCCGCGGCGACACTCTCGGTGTGTTCCAGCTCGACGGCGGCGGTATGCGCGAGTTGCTGAAACTGATGCAGCCCACCGGATTCGGCGACATCGTCGCCGCCTTGGCGCTGTATCGACCGGGACCGATGGGTGTGGACGCCCACATCTCGTACGCCAAGCGCAAGAACGCCTTGGAAGACGTCAAGCCGATTCACCCCGAATTGGAGGAGCCGCTCGCGGAGATCCTCTCGGAGACCTACGGCCTGATCATCTACCAGGAGCAGATCATGCAACTGGCGCAGAAGGTGGCCGGGTACACTCTGGGTCAGGCCGACTTGCTGCGTCGCGCCATGGGTAAGAAGAAGCTGTCCGAGCTGGAAAAGGCCTACGCCGGCTTCCGGCAGGGCATGTTGGACAACAACTTCAGCGAAGCCGCCATCAAGGCGCTGTGGGACACGGTCCTTCCCTTCGCCGGCTACGCGTTCAACAAGTCGCACTCCGCCGGCTACGGACTCGTGTCGTACTGGACTGCGTACCTCAAGGCGAACTACCCGGCCGAGTACATGGCGGGTCTGCTGACCTCCGTCGGTGACGACAAGGACAAGTCCGCGATCTATCTCGCAGACTGCCGCAAGCTGGGCATCACCGTTCTCCCACCGGACGTCAACGAATCGCGAGTCGACTTCGCGACCGTCGGCGACGACATCCGTTTCGGTATGGGGTCGGTGCGTAACGTCGGCGCCAACGTCGTCGCCTCGATCATCAAGGCGCGCACCGAGAAGTCGAAGTTCACAGATTTCTCCGACTATCTCGGCAAGATCGACGCGATGGCTTGCAACAAGAAGGTCACCGAATCGCTCATCAAGGCCGGTGCTTTCGACTCGTTGGGTCATCCGCGCAAGGGCCTGATGTTGGTTCATGCCGACGCCATCGATTCCGTGATGAGCACCAAGAAGGCAGAGGCGATCGGACAGTTCGACCTCTTCGGCGGTGCCGAGGCGGACGAGTCGATCACCTCGGTGTTCGACGTCAAGATTCCTGACGAAGAGTGGGATTCCAAGCATCGCCTGGCGCTCGAACGAGAGATGCTGGGGCTGTACGTTTCCGGTCACCCGCTCAACGGCGTCGAGCACATTCTTCGCCAGCAGTCCGACACGTCCATCGCCGCGATTTTGGAAGGCGGCGTCCAGGACGGTGCCCAGGTAACTCTCGGCGGCATCATCGCCTCGGTGGACCGCCGGGTCAACAAGAACGGTCTGACCTGGTGCATCGTGCAGCTCGAAGATCTCGTGGGTGGAATCGAGGTGCTGTTCTTCCCGCAGGCGTACGCCGTGTACGGAATGGACATCGCCGAGGATGCCATCGTGTTGGTCAAGGCTCGCGTTTCGATCCGAGACGATCGGATGTCACTGATCGGCAACGACCTTGCGGTACCTGATATTTCGGCGATCGGGGTTGCGCGTCCGCTGTCGGTCTCGCTGCCGCTTCGGCAATGCACCAAGGACAAGCTCAGTGCTCTCAAGCAGGTGTTGACCAGGCATCCGGGGACGTCCGATGTCCATGTCCGACTGATCGGCGGAACCGAAATCAGCTTGTGGAAGGTCGACGACGTCCTTCGGGTCGAACCGTCCTCGGCACTGATGGGCGACCTGAAGGCATTGCTCGGACCGAGTTGCCTGACGGTCTGACCGCCGAGCGGACCTGAACCGAACGAAGGGACCTTGCTGCTGATGCAGCAAGGTCCCTTCGTGGTTCGCGGGAGTTCGGGGGAGTGCGGTGATCAGGTGGTGCGTGAGTAGTGCACGCGCCGTACCCACCACGTGACTACAGCGGCCGTTGCGGCAGTCAGTACGGCCACCTGCATCGACTGCGTGACGGCACCGGCGACGACGAACAGCACGAACCCGACCACGAGAGCTTCGATCTTGTACAGCGGCCACCGAGTTCCGGCCAGATCGACGCAATAGTCGGGGGAGGGGCGTGATTCGCGAGTGGAGATATCTGCGGTGGTCATCTCGTCCCTTTCCGATACGGCTGTTCGAAGCTGTGGTTTCAGAGTAGCCAGAGATGAGAGTTCGGGCAAGCGAACTTTATTGATCGGCAGCTCACTTAATCGATCAACCAGGGGAGTGCGCGGGCGACAGGCCTGGTCGGCGTGGTTCGGTGGCCAAGGTGCTCGAGTGGGTGTTCACTGGTATACATGCCAATCACAGGTGAGTACGAACCCAGTCCAGCGTCGTGGGCCGCCGATCAGGTCGCACGCATCGAGAACTCCGGTGGCACCGAGGGAAACGACATGAACGGCATGCCCGTCGTCGTTCTCACGACCATCGGGGCAAAGTCCGGTAAGGTCAGGAAGACGCCGCTGATGCGGGTCGAGCACGACGGTTCGTATGCCGTTGTGGCTTCGCTCGGTGGCGCCCCGAAGAATCCGGTCTGGTACTACAACGTCAAAGCCGACCCGCACGTCACGCTGCGTGACGCGACGCAGGTCTTCGACCTGGTTGCTCGGGAAGTCACCGGCGACGAGAAGGCGGTCTGGTGGGAGCGCGCTGTCGCTGCGTACCCCGACTACGCCGATTATCAGACGAAGACCGATCGTGAGATTCCGGTGTTCGTGCTCGAACCCAAGTAACCCCGCATTCCACAAGAAGCGCTGCATCAATCACAAGTAAATCGTCACTCCCGGGGGTCGGCGATCCCGACTCCCGGGAGTGTGTCATGGAGGTCTGATGAGTCCGAAAACCGTTGCAGATCAATTGGTTCAGCAGCTCGTTGACGCGGGTGTCAGTCGGATCTACGGCATTGTCGGTGACAGTCTCAATCCCATCGTCGATGCGGTTCGTCGCACCGGTGGTTCCGAGAAGGGCGGAATCGATTGGATACACGTCCGGCATGAGGAAGCAGCTGCGTTTGCGGCCGCAGCGGATGCCCAGATCACCGGAAAACTCGCAGTGTGTGCCGGATCCTGCGGCCCCGGAAACCTTCACCTGATCAACGGCCTGTACGACGCTCATCGTTCGGGCGCGCCGGTCCTCGCGATCGCCTCACACATCCCCAGCGCCCAGATCGGAATGGGCTACTTTCAGGAAACGCATCCCGAGCGGATCTTCATCGAATGTTCGAGTTACACCGAACTCGTCAGCACGGCAGTCCAATCACCTCGCGTGGTGCAGTCGGCGATTCAGCATTCGGTGGCTCGAAACGGCGTCTCGGTGATCGTGCTTCCCGGGGACATCGCCGATTGTCCGGCAGAAGGCACCCCGCCGACGCTCGTCGAAACCCGAAGGCCGACAGTCGTTCCGGATGCCGGTGACGTCAAGGCGTTGGCAGATGTGATCAACGGCTCGCGTAAGGTTGCGATCTTCGCCGGCGCGGGCGTGCGAGATGCGCGCGCGGAGGTTCTGGCGTTGGCCGAAACCGTCGGCGCTCCCATCGGGCATTCACTGCGTGGCAAGGAATGGATCCAGTACGACAATCCATACGACGTCGGGATGACCGGATTGCTCGGTTACGGTGCGGCGCACGACGGTATCCACGGCGCCGATCTCCTGCTCCTGATCGGTACGGACTTTCCCTACGATCAGTTCTTGCCCGACGACGTTCGCACTGCTCAGATCGACATCGCGGCCGAGCGGTTGGGGCGTCGAACCAGCCTGGACCTGGCTGTGCACGGCGACGTCGCGAGCACCTTGAGCGCACTGATTCCGCAGCTTGATCGAAAGACCGACCGCGGGTTCCTGGAGGACACGCTCGCCAAGCACAACACTCTGATGACCAAAGTGGTTGGTGCATACACGGATCCGGTCAAGCAGCGCACGCCGATTCACCCCGAGTATGCGGCATCGATCTTGGACGATCTGGCAGCCGACGACGCAATCTTCACCGCCGACACCGGGATGTGCAACGTGTGGACGGCGCGCTATCTCAATCCGAACGGATCGAGACGCTTCATCTCCTCGGCGCTGCACGGATCGATGTCCAATGCGCTCCCACACGCGATGGGTGCTGCATGGTCGAGTCCGGGGCGTCAGGTCATCTCGGTGTCGGGCGACGGTGGATTGTCGATGCTGCTCGGTGAGTTGGTCACCGTCGCGATGTACAAGTTGCCGGTCAAGATCGTGGTGTTCAACAACTCGACGCTCGGAATGGTCAAGCTCGAGATGCTGGTCGACGGCCTTCCGGATTTCGGGGTCGACGTGCCCGCGGTCGACTACGCGGCGGTTGCTGCTGCGCTCGGTATCTTTTCGCGCCGAATCGAGAATCCCGCGGATATCGAAGCGGGCCTACGCGCCGCGCTCGATCACGACGGTCCGGCCTTGGTGGATCTGGTGACCGATCCGTTGGCATTGTCGTTGCCGCCCACCATCACCGGTGGTCAGATGAAGGGCTTCGCTTTGGCGATGTCGAAGATGGTGATGAACGGCGGCGTCGGCGAGGCAGTACAGATGGCCAAGTCGAATCTGCGGAACGTGCCACGTCCCTCACAGTTGGATCCGCGCGGCTGACCTACCGCCACCCTGCCTCGCAGACCATGCGGGGCGGGGTGGTGGGAAGGTTGATCTCCGACGTGCGAAAATGGCGGGGTGTCTAACTCGCCCGATGTCGTAGTAACGAAGTCCACCGTCCCCGCGCTCGACGCGCAGGAGATCGACGCGGCCATCGAGCGAATTCAGCACGTCATTGCGGCGACGCCCCTGCAGTACAGCGATCGTCTTTCGGCGTTGACCGGGGCACACGTGTATCTCAAGCGTGAGGACCTCCAGGGCGTTCGTTCGTACAAGATTCGTGGAGCGTACAACCTGATCGCTCAGCTCAACGAGGCCGAACGCGGTGCCGGCGTAGTGACTGCCAGTGCCGGTAACCATGCGCAGGGTGTTGCTTTCGCGTGCCGAACGATGCAGATCAAGGGTCGGATCTACGTTCCGGCCAATACCCCCAAGCAGAAGCGTGATCGCATCCGCGCGCACGGTGGAGCGTTTGTCGAACTGTTCATGATCGGTGAGACCTATGACGCCGCCGCTGCTGCGGCCGCCGAGGACGTAGCCGAAACCGGCGCAACCATGGTTCCGCCGTTCGACGACGTGCGCACCGCTGCGGGGCAAGGAACCATCGCAGCGGAGATTCTCACGCAATTGGACGCCCCTCTCGACACGATCGTCGTGCCGGTCGGAGGCGGCGGTTGCATTGCGGGCATCGCCACCTACCTGCACGAACGGTCGCCGAAGACGTCGATCGTCGGGATCGAGCCGTCCGGTGCGGCGTCAATGACGGCCGCTCTTGTTGCCGGGGGCCCGGTGACTCTTCCCGACGTCGATCCATTTGTCGACGGAGCAGCGGTCAAGAGGATCGGCGATGTTCCCTACGAGGTCGTCTCACGTCTGGGTGCCGCCGTGGTGTCGCACGCGTCGTTGCCGCTCGTGGCTCGTCAACTTCAGACACGGTCCGGTTCGGGATCGTTTGTCGTCAATCAGATCGACGAGGGCGCTATCTGCACGGCGATGCTCGAGCTGTATCAGAGCGAGGGCATCATCGCCGAACCCGCGGGAGCGCTTTCCGTTGCGGCACTTCAGAATTTGACGTTCGAGCCGGGTTCGACCGTCGTGTGCCTGATCTCCGGTGGCAACAACGACGTCTCTCGTTACGGCGAAATCCTCGAGCGTTCGCTCGTTCACCTCGGGCTCAAGCACTACTTCCTGGTCGACTTTCCGCAGGAACCGGGAGCGCTCCGTCGCTTCCTCTCGGACGTGCTCGGGCCGGACGACGACATCGCGCTGTTCGAGTACGTCAAGCGAAACAATCGCGAGACGGGTGCCGCGTTGGTGGGTATCGAACTCGGTTCCGCCGACGGGTTGGCGGCGTTACTCGAGCGGATGGAGCGCGCGCCGATGCAGTCCGAGAGGCTCGAGCCGGGAAGCCCGGCGTACCGCTATCTGACGTAAGGGACGCCCCCCCCGGTCAGGGCCGCAGTCGCTCGACTACCTGTCGATGCAGTTCGGGATCCGGCTGGGGGAGTCCGAGCATGGCCGCCAGATACAGGCCGTCGCCGACGAGTCGGATGATCTCGGCCTGCACAGGGTCGGCGATCTCGGTCTGAAGGCCCTTGTCCCAGCTCCGCATCACATGTGTGACGGCCTTCTGGATTTCGTCGTGTTGTCCGTCGACTGTTCTCAGTGCCGCGATGATCGACCGGAAGAGTGAGAGTTCTTCGCTTTCGTTCGCATCGGGGATCTGCAGATAGAACTCGGTGACCGTCGTACCGCCGGCTACGGCGTCTTCGAGTTGCTGATCCGAGCGTTCTCCGAGTCTGCGGACCATCGCCGCGAGCAGTGCTTCCTTGCTGGGGAAGTGATAGAGAAGTCCGCCCTTGGAAACCCCGGCTTCGGCGGCAACGCCTTCGAGCGTGACTTGGGCGACGCCGCTGACCAGCAGCAGCTTCTCCAGTGCGTCGAGAATTCGATCGCGAGTGTCGGCAGCCATGTGATGTGACCCTACCCGGAAATAACTTTACCGCTCGGACGGTTCACTGTTACCGTAGACCTACTGTACCGGCTGGACGGTGCAGTGAAGTCTTTTCGAAAGAACTCAGAGAAAGTCGCAGGGGAGCAATGTCAGTGTCGGCAGATCACACGTCTGCAATCAATCCCGACGAGGTTCGGGCGACAAAGCGTGACTGGGCGGGCTTGATAGTCCTTGCCTTTGCTGTGTTGCTCATCGCAGTCGACGGCACGGTGCTCGATCTTGCGCTTCCGTTCATCAGCGCCGACCTCGAGCCGAGCAGCACGCAGTTGCTGTGGATCATCGACGTCTATTCGTTCGTGCTCGCCGGTCTGCTCATCACCATGGGTACGCTCGGCGACCGGATCGGTAGGCGAAAACTGCTCCTGATCGGCGCAGTCGGCTTCGGTCTCGCCTCGATCATCGCCGCTCTCGCTGTCAGTCCCGAGATGCTCATTGCCGCCCGCGTGCTGCAGGGTATTTCCGGTGCAACGCTGATGCCGGCCACCCTCGGTCTGATCCGCACGATCTTCGTCAACCCGCGTCAGCGCACCGAGGCGATCGGTGTCTGGGGCGCGATGGCCGGTGGCGGTACCGCGGCCGGCCCGTTGGTCGGTGGTTGGTTGCTCGAGCACTTCTGGTGGGGTTCGGTCTTCTTGATCAACATTCCGGTCATGATCGCGCTGGTTGTACTCGGCCCGATCCTGATCCCGGAGTCGAAGGACCCCAATCCGGGTCGATTCGACCTCATCAGCGCTGGTCTGTCGATGGCGACCATGTTGCCGCTGGTGTACGCGGTCAAGGAATCCGTGGTGCACGGCGTCAGCATCACGTTGCTGGTGATCGGCCTCGTTGGTCTCGCGGCGGGTTACGTGTTCGTGCGTCGTCAGCGGATGCTGAAGGATCCGATGTTGGATCTGAAGCTGTTTGCCAACGCGTCGTTCTCCACCGCCGTCATCACCAACCTGCTCTCGATCTTCGCGCTGGCAGGTGTCCTGTTCTTCGGCTCGCAGTACCTGCAGTTGGTGCTGGGTAACTCGGCGCTCGACGCCGGCCTGCTGATGCTCCCGGGTATGTTGCTCAGCGCATTCACCGCGGTTGCGGCGGCCTGGTTGATTCGCCGGTGGTCGGTGTCTCACGTGCTCAGCGCGGGCCTCGCGGTTGCCGGTATCGGTGCTGCGATGCTGCTCGCGCTCGGCGTCGACAGCGGCCCGTTGATGTTCGTGATCGGCTTCGGTCTGGCCGGTGCTGGTGTCGGTGTCGCGTTGACGTTGACATCGGATCTCGTGGTCAGCTCGGTGGAACCCGAACGCGCCGGCGCTGCGTCCGCTGTGTCGGAGACCGCGTACGAACTCGGCATCGCGCTCGGCGTGGCGATCCTGGGCAGCGTGGTGATGGCGATCTTCCGCAAGGGAATCGACACCTCGATGCTCGAAGCAGATCAGGCGCACGCTGCACAGGGCACGCTCGGCGGTGCCCTGCAGGAAGCAACGTACCTACCTGGTGAACTCGGTTCGGTGCTTGCCGATTCCGCGAAGTCGGCGTTTGTCGACGGTATGCACGTTGCTGCCGGTGCAACAGCTTTGGTTCTGTTCGTCAGTGCCGCATTGGTGTTGCGGATGCTGCGGAGTACACCAGAGAACGCGAAGCGTTAATACCGGAATCTCGAGAGTTAGTCAGCTTTCGAGTACGACGAACGAGTGCCCCGGCACCACTGTTGCGGACGCGGTCTCGTCCTGTGTCGGCGGATCCCACCAGAGGATGGGGGTTCCGCCGACCGGAACCGAGGCCGCGTCCGTTCCCAGATTGCACACGATCTGTAATGCGCCGCGGCGCAAGGTGATCCACTGGTCGTCCTCGTCGTAGTCGACGTGCAGGTTCCCCAGCCAAGGGTCGGTGATCTCGATTCGCTTCCTGCGCAGGGCAAGTAGATCGCGATAGCAGGCCAGGACGCGAGCGCGTGTCTCGTCGTCTCGCTCGTCCCAGTCCAGTTTCGATCGCAGAAATGTCTGTGGGTCTTGCGGATCCGGAATGTCGTCACTGTTCCAGCCGTGCGCCGCGAACTCCGCTTTGCGGCCTTTGGCAGTGGCCTCGCCGAGTTCCGGTTCCGGATGCGAGGTGAAGAACTGGAACGGAGTGGTCGCTCCCCATTCCTCGCCCATGAACAGCATCGGTGTGTACGGCGATAGCAGGACCAGCGCCGCCTTGATCGCCAATTGTCCTGGCGTCAGATAGGCGCTCGGGCGGTCCCCGATCGCGCGGTTGCCGATCTGATCGTGGGTGCACGTGTATGCGAGCAGGGCGCTGGCGGGCTGATGCGTGATGTCGATCGGCCGGCCGTGAACCCGTCCACGGAACGAGGAATACGTTCCGGCGTGGAAGAAACCGCGCCGCAATGTATTTGCAAGGGATTCCAAGGATCCGAAGTCGGCGTAATAACCCTGGCGTTCGCCGGACACGGCCGTGTGAATCGTGTGGTGGATGTCGTCGTCCCACTGCGCGTCCAAGCCGAACCCGCCGGCCGCTCGTGGTGTGATCAGAGTGGCGTCGTTGAGATCACTTTCGGCAATCAACGTGAGCGGTCGGCCCAGATGGGCCGACAGTGTTTCCGTTCGGACGGCGAGTTCCTCGAGGATGTGCGTTGCGGTGTGATCGACCAACGCGTGGACGGCGTCGAGGCGTAGACCGTCGATGTGGAAATCGCGCATCCATCGCAGGGCATTGCCGATGATGTACTCGCGAACCTCGCCCGACTGCGGACCGCCGATGTTGATCGTTCGGCCCCAGGTGTTCGCTCCATCGGCAATGTAGGGGCCGAACTTTTCGAGGTAGTTGCCCGACGGGCCCAGGTGGTTGTAGACCACGTCAAGGATCACGCCGAGTCCGCGTTCGTGGGCCGCATTCACCAAGCGTTGCAATCCGTCCGGGCCACCGTAGATCTCGTGGACCGTGTACCAGAGCACACCGTCGTAGCCCCAGTTGTGAGTTCCGTTGAAGCCGTTGACCGGCATGATTTCCACGAAGCCGACGCCGAGGTCTACCAGGTGATCGAGACGTTCGATCGCGGCGTCGAATGTTCCTTCGGGGGTGAACGTTCCGATGTGCAGTTCGTAGACCGATGATCCTGGGAGTTGTCGTCCGGTCCACTGAGAGTCGGTCCAGGACGCCTCGTCGAGTTGGTGCAGTTGGGAGCGGAGATGCACGCCTTCGGGCTGGCGTGGTGAACGCGGATCCGGGAGTGTTTCACCGTCGACGACAAAGCCGTAGCGAGCGCGGTTGTCGCAGTCGACCTCGGCGCGCCACCACCCGTCGTCGGTCCGGTCCATCTCGTGCGTGATGCCGTCGACTTCGACCCGGACCGATTCCGGTGTGGGCGCCCAGACCTCGAATGTATGCACACGATCAGCATGCCTTGTTCGGCCGGATGTGGCAGCCCGGCGGGCTGGTTCCGTCGTCAAGGACTGTTTCTATCCGCAGGTGTTGCCGGACGGTGCAGACAGCGTGATCAGTTTCGGAGCGGGGGCGCTGCAGCATCCGCCCTCGGCTTTCCCTGTGTCGGTTTCTGCTGTGTCAGGTTCGTCGAAAATGCCTGCGCCGCCGCAGACTCCGGTCTCCGGAAGGACCAACTCGACGCGGGCCGCTGCTTCGTGATCGCCGGCGAGCTCGGCTGCGATGCTGCGAACCTGCTCGTAGCCGGTCATCGCCAGGAAGGTGGGTGCTCGGCCGTAGCTTTTCATTCCAGCCAAGTACACCCCCGGCTCCGGATGGCGAAGCTCCTTCGCGCCATGCGGGTAAACGGTGCCGCACGAGTGGACGTTCGGGTCGATCAGCGGAGCAAGCTCGACCGGTGCTTGTAAGACCGGGTCGAGGCCGAGTCGAATTTCCGAGAGCCAGGACAGATCGGGGCGGAAGCCGGTCAGCGTTATGACGTTGTCCACGTTCTCGATGCGATCACCCGCATCGGAGGCGAGTATGAGTTGTCCCGAAGGGGTAGTTGTCACCTCTGCGGTGCGGAAGCCGGTGACGACTCTCAACAGGCCATCCTCGACGGCCTTCTTTGCACGCAAGCCCAGGGCGCCGCGCGCGGGCAGTTCGTCAGCGTCGCCGCCTCCGAATGCAGAGCCGATGTTTCCTCGGCGGACCGCCCAGGTGATGCGGGTGCTCGGAGCCTGCTCCGCCAACCCTGACAGCGCAACGATCGCCGTCAGCGCGGAGTGGCCACTACCTGCGATGACGGTGTGCGTTCCGGCGAACTGTGCCCGCACTGCCGGATCGTCGAGATCAGGAACCCGGTACCGGATCGCAGTACCCACAGCGCCTTCGCCGAGTGCAGGAAGACCTTCACCACCGAGCGGGTTGGGGGTGCCCCAGGTGCCGGACGCATCCACAACGGCCTGGGCGAACATCCGATCCTCGGTTCCGTCCCGGCGCCGCAGGTGAATCGAGAGGGGTTCGCTGTCGCGTCCGGCGTCGACGACCAGGTCACGTCCGCGTCGAGCTACGCCGATCACCTCGGTGTCGAACTGGACCAGGTCGGCGAGGGCCGAGGCGAGTGGTTCGAGGTAGAGCTCGCGCCATTGCCGGCCGGTCGGATAGGTCTGCCCGTCGGGTGAGCTCCATCCATTCTGGTCGAGGAGTCGCCGCGCGGCGGGGGAGACGAGTTCGGACCACCGGGAGAACAGTCGAACGTGATTCCACTCGGAGATCGCAGCACCGGCTGTGGTTCCGCGCTCGAATACAAGGGGTGTGAGTCCGCGCTCGCGCAGTTCTGCTGCGGCTGCTAGGCCGATCGGGCCGGCCCCGATCACGACAACGGGTAGGGGGTTCATTTTCGTGCCTTTCATCGACGATTATCGATCTACGGGGAACAGTATCGACGATCATCAATGTAGGCAACCATCGACAGCTGTCGATATAGTGGAGAGATGACTTCGCTGCAGACTCCGACGGTGCGAGTCGGAGATTCGGACTCGGATCAGATCCGTTCTTCCGTCCTCGCGCAGGGCGATGCCGATACCTACGCGCAGTGGTTCGCCTGCCTTGCCGAGCCGATGCGCGTCCGATTGCTTCACCGGGTAGCGAGCGCGGTCGGTGGTATTACCGTCGGAGCGCTCGCCGAGGCGTTGGGGATCGGGCAACCGACGGTGTCGCACCACCTGCGCAAGCTTGCCGATGTGGGTTTTGTGACCATGCGTAAGGAAGGGACGAGCACGGTCGTCGCGATGAGTCCGACGTGTTGCGTTGCCTTGCCGCAGGCGGCGGATGTGGTGATGGGAGTCCTTGCTCCGCGTCCGTGCTGCCCGAGTGATCTGCCCGACGATGTCTCTGTCCGGGCCATGATCGACGACGACTGGGATGCGGTTCGCCGTATTTACGGCGAGGGTATCGACACCCGAAATGCCACCTTTGCCGCTGAGGTCCCCTCGCGTGAGCATCTCCACGAACGGTGGCTGCCGCAGCATCGATGGGTGGCGACTGTCGGGGGTGTTGTTGTCGGATGGGCTGCGTTGAGTCCGGTTTCCGAGCGTGACTGCTACCGCGGGGTTGCCGAGAACTCCGTGTACGTTGCGGACGGCATGCGTGGTCGTGGCGTCGGAAAGGCGTTGTTGCGCAAGCAAGTCATGGCCGCCGACGCCGACGGACTCTGGACTCTGCAGACGTCGATGTTCCCGGAGAACCGTGCCTCCATCTCGCTCCATCATTCGGCCGGGTTTCGAACGGTCGGCCTTCGCGAGAAGATCGCCGAACTCGACGGCGTGTGGCGCGACACTGTTCTGCTCGAGCGTCGAACGGCGATCGCCGAGGGATGAGTCCGGGATCCGGCTGACCGGATGCCCGATTGCGCGTTGATTCGATATCTGCCAATATCGAAGAATGTCGAATCAAGAGCTGCCGGACTCCGAGGCTTGCTGCACCCCGCTCGTTCGTGAACCGTTGACCGAGGATTGGGCCGGCGACTTGTCTCGGATGTTCAAGGCCCTCGGCGATCCGGTTCGTCTCCGCTTGCTCAGCTTGGTGGCAAGTCACGAGGGTGGTGAAGCCTGCGTCTGCGACATCTCCGACTCGTTCGACTTGTCTCAGCCGACTATCTCGCATCACCTGAAGGTGTTGCGCCAGGCCGGGCTGCTCGATTGTGAACGACGCGGGACCTGGGTGTACTACTGGGTTATTCCGGCTGCGCTGCAACAGCTTTCCG